>DASSUA010000672.1:0-6430 GCA_035707525.1 Pseudonocardiaceae bacterium | reverse complement strand
GGTGAGCCGGTCGTTCCTGGTCCAGCTCGCCGTGGCGCTCTACCAGCGGACCGAGCCGGTGGTGGTCGTGCTCGACGACGCCGACGTCCTGGTCGACTCGGCGGTCTCCGACCAGCTCGACTTCGTGCTGCGCAACGCCGGTGGTGCGCTGCGGCTGGTCATCCTGGCCCGGGACGAGCCGGCCGTGCAGCTGCCGCGCCACCGCCTGGCCGGCAGCATCACCGAGATCCGTGCGGCGGAGCTGGCCGCGACTCCCGAGGAGGCGCAGGCCCTGCTGAAGCTGCACGAAGTCGACCTGCCATCCGAAACCCTCGACGAGCTGATGGGCCGCACCCGCGGCTGGATGGCCGGTGTCGTGCTCCTCGGCCTGGCCCTGCATGACCGCCCGGACCTCGCCGGGCAGCCGCTGGCGCTGGCCGGCGTCGGCGGCGACATCGACGTCTACCTGGACGAGGAAGTGCTGCGCGGTTACCCACCGTCGACGCGGCGTTTCCTGCTCCAGACGAGCATCGCCGACCACCTGCCATCCGGTCTCGCCGAGGAGCTGACCGGGCAGCCGGGAGCGCCCCGGCTGCTGAGCCGGCTGGCCCGCGGCAACGCGTTCGTCTCCCGCTGCGAGCACCACATCGACTGTTACCAGTACCACCCGCTGTTTCGGCACATGCTCCGCGAACGCCTCAGCGAGGACGCCCCCGGAGCGGTCCCCCAGCTGCACCGGCGCGCGTCCGCCTGGTTCACCGCCGCCAACGAGCCCGCCGAAGCCGCCGTGCACGCCGCGGCGGCCGCCGAGTGGGGCGCCGCGGTCCGGATCCTGGTCCACGGGCTGGCGATCCCCCGGCTGCGGGAGGGGCCGGGCTCGGGCCGGCTGGCGTGGGTGCTGTCCGACCTGCCTGCCGAGACGCCCGACGCCGAGTCGGCGATCGTCTTCGCCGCGATCGCGCTGGCCAGAAGGGACGCCACCGGCTGCGCCTGGCACCTGGCACGGGCCAGGGAACTGGCCGCCCAGACGCCGCCCGAGGGCACCGGAGCGGTCGCCCTCGGCATCTGCATCGTGGCGAGCGGCCTCGCCACGATGACCGGCGACGTGGAAGCGGCGCTCTCGACCGCCGACGCGGTCGAGGTCCTGCGCCGCGACCTGCCCGACAGCGACCCGGTGCGGCTGGCCTGGGCGCTGGTGCTGCGGGACACCGGCGAGGCGCTGCTGCGGGCGGGCCGGCTGCAGGTGGCGGCGACGGTGCTCACCAAGGCCCAGGAGGCGTTCCCGGGCTCCTGCGACCACCCGCGCGGCACGTGCGACGGTGCGCTCGCGCTGGCCGAGGCGCTGCGCGGCCGGCTGCGCCGGGCCACCGAGCTGGCCGGCCCCGAACCGGAACCGCACGCCGGTGCCGCGGCGCGCCGGGTGCCGGCCGCCGAGGTGGCCCTCGCCTGGGTCGGGGCGGAGACCGGCGACTCCGACCTGGCGCGGCGTCACCTCCTCGCGGTGCCTGCCGCGGGCCCCAACGACCCGCTGTTCACCGCCGTTGCCGCCCTCGTCCGGGCCCGGCTGCACCTGGCCGACGGGGACCCGGCGGGCGCGGTCGCGCTGATCGACCGGGCCAGGTGGGCGTCGGAGGGGCCGCCGATGCCGGCCTGGCTGGACGTGCGGCTCGCCGCCGCCGCGGCTCGGACCTGGACCGTTACCGGCCGCCCCGACCTCGCCAGCCGGTACCTGGTCGAGGCCACCGCGACGCACACCCCCGAGCTGGCGCTGGAGCTGGCGTGGCTGCAGCTGGCCCGGGGTGCCGAGCCGACGCCGGCGATCGACGTGCTGCGCCATGCCGATCTGCCGCTGGACCTGCGCGTGGACGCGTGGCTGCTGCGCGCGGCCCACTCGCTGCAAAGCGGCGACATCGCCGCCGCGCGAGCGTCCGCCGACCGGGCCCTGCGGGCGGCCGCGCCCGAGCGGCTGCGCCGGCCGATCATGCAGGCGGGGGCCCGGTTGCAGGGGTTCCTGCGGGGCGGCGAGCTCGCCGCCGTCCACGGGTGGTTGAACGAGGCCAGGCCGGCCGTCGCGATGCGGGCACCGGAGGCGATCGCGTCGAGCCACTCGGCCCGACCGGTGCTCATCGAGCCGCTGACCGAAAAGGAGCACGAGGTCCTGGTGAATCTGGCCGAGCTGCTCTCGACCGAGGAGATCGCCCGCGCGATGTTCGTCTCCGTCAACACCGTGCGCACCCACGTGCGGGCCATCCTGCGAAAGCTCGCGGCGAGCCGCCGCAACGAAGCGATCCGGCGCGCCCGCGAGTTGGGCATCATCTAACGGTGGCGTCGAACGAGCCCGAACGGTCATCGGAGATCTGGATAGCCGGCTCAACAGAGGAATCGACGGCGGCCGGAATCTACGGGCTCATCGTCAGCGCGGCGGTGATGGCCGCGTCGCCGGCCGGCTCGGCCGCGGTGCTGGTGGCGGCCGTGCTCGCCACGCTCGTCATCTACTGGGGGGCCGAACGCTACGCGCGGCTCGTCGCAGAGCGCATCCACTCCGGGCACCGCCCGGACTGGGCACACGTGCGCCGGCAGCTCACCAACGGCTGGGAGTTCGTGACGGCGTCGGTGCTGCCGCTGGTGGTCCTGGTCATCGTGCGGCTCGTGGGCGTGGACCTGGATACCGCTGTCCTGGTGGCGCTCGGCTGCAACACGCTGCTGCTGTGCCTGCACGGTTGGGAGATGGGCCGCCTCGGGCACCTGACGCGACTGGAGCGGGTGGCGACGACCGCCGTCGCCGGCCTGTTCGGCGTGCTGCTGATCGCCCTCAAGACCACCCTGCACTGAACGGCACCGAACCCCTCCGCGGCCCGATCGGTGGCGCGCCGCCCGCCGGGTACTCCCGCATCGGAACGACCCCGGCACGCCAGGCGCTCACGATCGGGTCGACGATGCGCCAGGCCTCCTCGGCCTCGTCGCCGCGGATGAACAGCATCGGGTCCTCGTCGAGCATGTGCCGGATCAGGTTGGCGTACGCGGTCAGCCGCGGCGGGCTCGAGCGCGTCTCCAGCTCGCGGACCTCCGAGGTCCGCTCTGGCCCGTTGAGGGTCGTGGTGAGCCGCACGTAGGGCTCCCGCAGGCCCAGCCTGAGCACGTTGGGCCGCACGCCGGGGTACCGGTCGAGCAGGAACCGGGGCAGCGGCCGGAAGTGGACGCTGATCTCGGCCGAATCCTGCGCGAGGGCCTTGCCCGAGCTCAGCGTGAACGGGACGCCCGCCCATCTGGGGATGTCCACCTCGAGCGTCACCGACGCGTAGGTCTCGGTGTCGCGGCCCGGGTCCACCCCGGGCTCGTCGACGTAAGAGGGCACCTCCCGCGACCCGATCAGGCCCTCGGTGTAGCGGGCGCGCACCGTGGCATCGGGCATCCGGTCCGCCGCCGGGGTCGCCACGCCACGCAGGGCCTCGACGCGCACGTCGCGAAACGACGGCGCGTCCAGCCGGGCAGGCTGTTCCATCAGGACCAGCGCGAGGATTTCCATCAGGTGGTTCTGCAGCATGTCCTTCAACGCGCCCGCCGTGTCGTAGTAGGCGGCGCGGCCCTCGAGCGCGACGCTCTCCAGCCACTTGATGTCCACCCGCTCCACGTGCACCGCGTTCCAGATCGGCTCGAAGATCCGGTTGAGGAACCGCAGCGTGACGACGCGGTGGACCAGCTCGTCGGAAAGGAAGTGGTCGATCCGGAAGATCGTCGGCTTCGGCAGCTGGATGCGCAGGATCTCGTTGAGGGCCTGGGCCGACGCCAGGTCCGTGCCGAACGGCTTCTCGATCGCGACCGCGTCCCGGCGGCTCAGGCACGTGGTCGCCAGCGCCGGCAGCACCAGGTGCAGCAGCCCGGGCGGCAGCGCGAGGTAGACCAGCGTGCCGTCGTGCTCTTCGCCGATGACCCGCCGGACCTCGACCGGTTCGGTCACGTCGGCCCGCTCGTAGCGCAGCATCCGCACGACGGTGTCGCGGGCCAGCGGTGTGACGGTGGCGTGCTTGTCCAGCTCCACCGCTATGTACTCGCGGAACTCCTCGGTCGACCAGTCCGTGACCGCCGAGCCGACGATCGTGAACCCGTCCGGGAGCAGCCCCGCCTCGGCGAGCTGCGCGACCGCGGGCATCAGCAGCCGGCCGGTAAGGTCTCCGGAGGCGCCGAAGAGGACCATTCGCCCGAGCATTCCTGCCGCCCTTTCTCGAGTTCGCTACGCCGGCCGGCGCGCGAAGCGTGGGACCGCGGGCCCGGTGACGCCCGGGCGGCAGCGGAATACGGAGCCAGCCAGCGGTTGGGCGCCGCGGTCGTCCGGCTCGAGGTCGAACCACGACGTCGTGACGTACAGGTCGCCCCCGTCCTCCCCGCCGAAGGCCACCGACGTGGGGTTGGAGGTCGGCAGCCGGACCATCCCGTCGAGCGTGCCGTCGGCGCGGTACCGGTGCACCGTTGCGGAGCGGCCGAGCGCGACCCACAGCATCCCCTCGTCGTCGACCGTCATGCCGTCCGGCCACAGCTGCACGTCGGTGAAGTCGAGGAAACGACGCCGCCGCGTCAGCTCACCCGTCTCGAAATCCAGGTGGAACACGTCCACCGCGCAGATGCCCGTGTCGGCGAGGTACAGGCGCGCCCGCCGCTCGTCGAACGCCGGCCCGTTCGAAATCGTGAGGCCGCCCACGGCCAACGCCACCGCGACACCGTCGACCCGGTACAGCGCCGCGCCGCCGGCGCGCTTGTCCAGGGCCATCGTGCCGACCCACGCGCGGCCGCGCCGGTCGACCTTGATGTCGTTCGCCCGGTTCCGCGGCCGGTCCCGTTCGATCGGCACCAGCAGTTGGATCGCGCCGCTGCCGGTGTCCAGCGCGCCAAGGCCCTCCGGGGTGGCCACGACCGGTTCGCCATCGGCGTCGAGCACGACACCGCCCGGCTGGCCGTCGGTGCCCCAGCTGCGGTCCTCGCCCGACTCGGGGTCGAAGCAGTGCACCCGCTGCCCCACGATGTCGACCCACCACAGCCGCGCCGTGATCGCATCCCACATCGGCCCCTCGGCATGCCGAGCCCCGACGCTGAGCGCAACCTCGACCGCGACATCGCCCACGGCGCTCACCCACGATCCCTGATCCGGCGCCCCCTGGCGCCTTGTTATCTCGCCGGCCGCGTTACCGCATCATCCGGCGTGGATCAGTCCTGCTTTCGGGCCGTGCGGCCGGCGCCGTCGCACGCTCTGCACGTGACGTCCGAACCTCCCCGTCCGGGCCCCGGTTCGCTTGTTGCTACGGGACCACTGCCCTAAGAATGCCGGGGGCTTCGGTCGAAAATGACTGAAGCCCGATCGCATACGGGGGTGATGTTGCCAATCATTGGACAAATCAGAGTCAATTACCGACCCAGACCCTCCGACGCCGCGCCATAAACGGATATTTCGTTTACCGGATGAAGCGGGGCATCCTACGGTATCACCATGACCGCATTTGACGCGCATGACCCGCGACCAACCGACCACGATTCGTCACGGCGCCGGCGATTACCCGGCCTGCTGCTCATCGCCCTGATCACCGCCGCTCTGGCCGCCGGGTGCGGACTGATCACCGACATGGCCGAGCTCGGCGGGCGGATCGAGGACGCCGGTTACGAGCAGGTCAGGATCAACCACGAGGTGACCATGGGTAGGGACGTAGTCACCATCGAGGCGCTCACACCGTCCGGAGAGCCGACCGAGGAGAACTTCGGCACGATCGCCGAGATCGTCTGGACCACCTATCCACGCGATGTTGACGAGCTCAACATCGAGATCGACGGCCGAGAGGCCGACCCGATCTCGAGGGACCAGCTGGCCGACGCCTTCGGCGAGCGCGACCCGGCGCTGGACAACGGCACCGGGGCGGGGCGAATTCTGCTCATCGGCCTGCTCGGCGTCATGACGGTGCTCGCGCTCATCGCCGTGCTCGTGATCGTGCTGGTCCGCCGGCACCACCGGGCAGCCGCGCGAACCGCGCCGCCACCGTGGCCCCGGCACGCGGGCGTGATGTACCCCCCGGTCCCCCCGACATGGCCCACGTCAGCAACGCCCAACCCGGCAGCGCCGCCCCCGTCACCACCATTCCAACCGGTCTCAGCACCTCCCCAAACCCAGCCGGCCTCAACATCGCCCGCCCCATCACCCTGGGCTCCAACACGGTCGGCCGCAGCACCGGCAGTCTCGACACCGGCAGTCTCGGCACCGGCAGTCTCGGCACCGGCAGTCTCGACACCGGCAGTCTCGACACCGGCAGTCTCGGCACCGACGGCCTCGGCACCGACGGCCTCGGCACCTACAGCCCTGGCACCGCCTGCCGCGGCACCGCCGCCGAGCCGGTCCCAGCCGCCTAACGACGTCCAGCAGTTCTGACCATGCGCCGCCACCGGGGTGGCCTGCCGGCAGGAGGGGTGGCCG
>DASSUA010000671.1:0-2637 GCA_035707525.1 Pseudonocardiaceae bacterium | reverse complement strand
GAGCCGGCTCGGCCCGGTGCTCACCGTCGGCACCGGAGGGGTGCTGACCGAGACCCTGGACGACGCCGCGGTGCGCCTGCTGCCCGTCACCGAGGCCGACGTGCGCGACCAGCTGGCACAGACCCGGGTCGCCCGGCTTCTCACCGCGCACCGCGGCGGCCCGGCGGCGGATGTCGACGCGCTCGTCGACCTGGTGCTCCGCGTGGCCGAGCTGGCGCAGGGCCTGCCGCCGGGCACCGCGCTCGACCTCAACCCGGTGGTCGTGCACGCCACCGGCGCGGTCGTCCTCGACGCGGCAGTAACGAGCGGCGGGAGGTAACAGTGCTCGTCGGGATGCTCGTCCAGCGTGCCGCGCGGCGCTTCGCCGGCCGCACCGCCCTGGACGGTCCACAGGGGACACAGACGTTCGGCGAGCTCGGTGACCGGGTCGCCCGGCTGGCCGGCGGGCTGCTGGCCAGCGGGTTGCGCCCCGGTGACCGGGTCCTCGACCTGCAGCCGAACCAGAACACGTACATCGAGACCGACCTCGCCTGCTGCGTGGCCGGCCTGGTCCGGGTGGCGCTGAACCACCGGCTGCACCCGGACGACTGGGCCCGGATCGCGGACGACTGCGGCGCGTCGGCGCTCATCTACGACGCCCGGTACGCCGAGCCGGCGCAGGAGCTGTACGAGGGGTTCGGCGAGGCGCGCACCGTGGTCATCGGCGACGGGCCCGGCCAGCCGTACCAGAAACTGCTCGACGCATCCCCGGAGAAAGCACCGCCGGTGGCCGGCACCGCCCGCGCCGACGACCTGGTCTCGCTCAACTACACGTCCGGCTCCACCGGAGCGCCCAAGGGAGTCCGCCGCACCCACCGGGTGCGCTTCGCCAGCCTCGTCAACATGCTCTCCGACGTGCTCGGCGGGCCGCCCGGACCGGCCGACGTCTACCTGCACGCCGGCCCGATCACCCACACCAGCGGGCTGTTCGTGCTGCCGTTCCTGGCGTACGGGTCCGCGCAGCTGATCCTGCCGGGGTACGACGCGGCCGCGGTGGTGGACGCGGTGACCCGCCGCGGCGCCACGCACACCGCCCTGGTGCCCACGATGGTCGCCCGGCTGTCCGCCCTCGGCGAGCCGCTGCCGGGGCTGAAGATGCTCGGGTACGCTGGCGCGCCCATGCCGCCGCACCAGATCCGGCAGGCGTACGAGCGGCTGACCCCGCACCTCGTGCAGTACTACGGCCTGGTTGAGGCGATCCCCCCGGTGACCGTGCTGGACGCGGCCGACCACGCGGCCGGCCTGACCGACCGGCCGGAGCTGCTGGCCAGCGCCGGCCGCCCGGCGCTCGGCGTCGAGCTGCGGGTGGTGGACGAGTCCGGCGCGCCGGTGCCGGCCGGTGAGATCGGCGAGGTGGTCACCCGCGGCGACCACGTCATGCCGGGCTACTGGGCGGCCGCGGCCGACATCAAGGCGGTGGACGAAGCCGGCTGGCTGCACACCGGCGACCTGGGCCGGCTGGACGGGCGGGGCCGGCTGTGGCTGATCGACCGCAAGGGTGACATGATCATCACTGGCGGCTACAACGTCTACCCCCGCGAGGTCGAGGACGTGATCGCCGAGGTGTCCGGAGTGGACGAGGTGGCCGTCGTCGGGGTGCGCGATCCCGAGTGGGGGCAACGAATCGTCGCGCTCTACCGCGGCACCGCCGAGCCGGACGTGGTCGAGGCGCATTGTCGAGCCCGGCTCGCCTCGTACAAGAAGCCCAAGGAGATCCGGCGGGTGGGCAGCTTCCCGCTCAACCACACCGGAAAGATCGCGAAGAACATCCTCAAGGCCGACCTCGAGTGGTGCGGGCGGTGAGGCGTGGAGCGGCCCGGTGAGTTCCCGTACACCCGGGGGATCTCGGCGCGGCCGCAGCCCTGGGTCATGGGCCAGTACGCCGGCTTCGGCACCCCGGCCCAGTCCAACCAGCGCTTCCGGCGCCTGCTCGACGCCGGCGTGACCGGTTTCTCGGTCGCCCTCGACCTGCCCACCCAGCTCGGGCTGGACTCCGACGACCCGCGTTCGCGCGGCGAGGTGGGCCGGGTCGGCGTCGCCATCGACTCGCTGGACGACATCGAGACGCTGATGGACGGCATCCCGCTGGAGAAGATCACGCAGGTGCGCACCACCGCCAACTCGATCGGCTACCTGTGGGCGGCGCTGTTCACCGCGCTCGCCGAACGGCGGGGCACCGACCCGGACGAGTTCGGCCTGTTCATCCAGAACGACGTGCTCAAGGAGTTCATCGCCCGGGGCACCCAGATCTTCCCGCCCGGGCCGTCGCTGAAGCTGGCGGTCGACACGATCGAGCACTGCGTACGCCACACGCCGCGCTGGGTGCCGCTGGCCATGTCCGGCTACCACATCGCGGAGAGCGGAGGGGACGCCGCGCAGGAGATCGGGTACACGTTCGCCAACGCGATCGCGTACCTGGACGAGGTGACCGGGCGCGGGGTGGACATCGACGCGGTGGCTCCCACGCTGTTCACCTTCCTGAGCGTGGGCATCGACTTCCTGGACGAGATCGCCAAGCTGCGGGCGGCCCGGCGGGTCTGGGCGCACCTGGTCCGGGACCGCTACGGCGCCCGCGACCCCCGCTCGGAGCAGCTGCGC
>DASSUA010000670.1:0-4750 GCA_035707525.1 Pseudonocardiaceae bacterium | reverse complement strand
CGGGCCATGGTCGGCGACGAAACGGGCGAGCGCGGCCGCCGGCGGCTCGGCGACCCGCAGCAGGTAGGCCCGCGCCCGCCGCACCGCGTCGGCGGTCGACCGCACAACAGCGACCGTCATGCGACGCTCCAGGGGCGAGAGTCGCCGGCCGGCCCGGCGCGGCCCTGCAGGGCGAGTGCGGCGGACACCAGCTGCTCGTCCGGGCGGTCGCGGCCGGCGAGATCGGCAAGCGTCCAGGCGACGCGCAGCGCGCGGTCGGCTCCGCGTGCGGTGAGCATGCCCTTGGTGAGCCCTTCGTCGATCGGTTTGAGATCACGGCGCGGGAGCCGGAACGTTCGGCGCAGCGCCGGCCCGGGCACCTCGGCGTTGGTGCGCCAGCCATGCTCGGACCACCGGTGCGCGGCGGCCGCCCTGGCGGCCAGCACCCGCTCGCGCACTACGGCGGTGGGCTCGGCATCGCCGGCATCGGCGAGCCTGGCGACGTTGACCGGCAGCATCGGAGCCCGCAGGTCGATCCGGTCGAGCAGCGGACCGGAAAGGCGGGTCAGGTAACGGCGCCGGGCGGCCGGCGAGCACACGCAGTCGGCCGCGCGCGGCGGGGCGCACGGGCACGGGTTGGACGCCAGGACGAGCTGGAAGCGGGCGGGGTAGGCGACGACACCGCCCGCCCGGGCCAGGCGCACCTCGCCCTCCTCCAGGGGCGTCCGCAGCGCCTCCAGGGTCGTGGTGGCGAACTCGGCGACTTCGTCGAGGAACAGCACGCCGCGGTGTGCCTTGCTGACCGCGCCCGGCTTGGCCAGGCCCGAGCCGCCGCCAATGAGCGCGGCCATCGAGGTGCTGTGGTGCGGTGCCACGAACGGCGGCACGGTCACCAGCGGTGCCGACGGCGACAACAGGCCGGCCACTGAGTGGATGGCGGTCACCTCGAGGGAGGACTCGGTGGTCAGCTCGGGCAGCAGGCCGATGAGCCGCTGGGCGAGCATCGTCTTTCCGGTGCCGGGCGGGCCGACCAGCAGCAGGTGGTGACCCCCGGCGGCGGCCACCTCGATGGCCCACCGGGCGTCGGACTGGCCGACGACATCGGCGAGATCGGGCGGCGGGTCGTGCTCGATCGGCGAGGGCGGTCCGGGCCGCAGCAGCGCGTCGACGTCGCCGCGAAGCCAGCCGAGCACGTCGCGCAACCGCCGGGCGCCGAGCACCTGGACACCGTCGACCAGGGCCGCCTCCGGCAAGACCTCGGCCGGCACCACGGCCCGGGCGAACCCGGCCTTGCGCGCGGCGAGCAGCGCCGGCAGCACACCGCGCACGGCGCGGACCCGGCCGTCGAGAGCGAGTTCGCCGAGCAGCACCGTCCCGTCGAGCGGGCCCTGCGGCACATCGCCGCTCGCGCCCAACACGGCCGCGGCCAGCGCCAGGTCGTAAGACGAGCCGACCTTGGGCAGTGAGGCCGGCGAGAGGGCGAGCGTGGTCCGCCGGTTCGGCCACCCCTCCTCGGAGTTGACCACGGCCGCCCGGACCCGCTCCCTTGCCTCCTGCAGCGCGGTGTCACCCAGGCCGACCAGCGCCAGGCCAGGCAGCCCGAAGCCGACATCGGCCTCGATCTCGACGAGCACGCCGTCCACCCCGACCAGGGCCACCGACCACGCCCGTGCGAGCCCCATCAGAACGCCTCGACATAGTGCTCGACCGTCGGCTCGCCGTCCGGCCGGCATTCGACGGCGACCACGTCGAACCGCACCTCGCACCACCGGACCCGGTGCGCGGCCAGCCAGTACCGGGTGACGAGGCGAATCGTGCTCGCCTTGTGCCTGGTGACCGCCTCGGCCGGGGCGCCGAAACCCCGGCCGGACCTGGTCTTGACCTCGCAGACGATCAGGCGCGTGCCGTCGGTGAGCACCAGATCGAGCTCACCCTTGCGACACCGCCAGTTCCTGGACAGCAGCACCAGGCCCTGCCGTTGCAGGTGCTCGGCGGCGATGTCCTCGCCGCGCCGGCCCAACGTCTCCACCACGATTTCGACTCCCCTCGTCGCGTCCGACCAGGGGTCAGCGTGCCGCGCCAGGCGGACTGCGGTGGCGAGAAGCGCGCCCGGCTGTGGACAACTGAGCCGTTGTGGACAACTGGCCGGTGGCGGGCCGCCGCGAGGCGCGGATCGTCGTGCTGATGTGGTAGTGGCGGCCTATCGACCGAACGGGCCGGACTCGGGCAGCCGCAGCTCGGGCTTGTCGAGCTCCTCGACGTTGACATCCTTGAACGTGATGACGCGGGCGTTCTTGAGGAAGCGCGCGGGCCGGTACATGTCCCACACCCACGCGTCGGACATCCGAACCTCGAAGTAGACCTCGCCATCGGCGTTGCGCGCCTGCACGTCGACCGCATTGGCCAGGTAGAACCGGCGCTCGGTCTCCACCACGTACGAGAACTGTCCGACGATGTCGCGATACTCCTTGTAGAGCTGCAGCTCCATCTCGGTCTCGTACTTCTCGAGGTCCTCCGCGCTCATCGGGCTCCGCTCATCACTGGGTCGTGCGCACTGTCCGGCACAGTCTCGTGCACAGTGTCAGGCACTGCGGTTGGCACCGTAGCTACGGTTGGCACCGTGTCTGCGGTTGGCACCGTGTCTGCGGTTGGCACCGTATCTACGGTTAGCACAGTGCAATGTGCTGCTGTCTCCTGGACGAGCTGCTCTGCGACGTCTTGTGCGGACAGCCCATTCTGAACCAAAGCGTCGAGGTTCACCGGACGCGCCACCCGTCGCGGTGGGGCGATGCCGTGGCGGGCCGCGGCCAGGGCCACGTTGACGTACGAGAACCGGTGCTGCGCGCACGGGCCGTAGGTGTCCAGTGCCTTTCCGTGTGCGGCCGTGCAGTAGCCCTTGTGCTCGTCGAAGCCGTACACCGGCAGCTCGGAGTGCATCGCGGTCATGATCCGGTCCCGGGTGACCTTGGCCAGGATCGACGCGGCCGCCACACACGCGGCGGCCCGGTCGCCACCGACGACGGCGCAGGCCGGCGCGGTCAGACCGGGGACCCGGAAGCCGTCGGTCAGCACGTAGCCGGGGTGCGTCGACAGGGCGGCGACCGCGCGGCGCATGCCCTCGATGTTGGCGACGTGCACGCCTAGCCCGTCGACCTCGGCCGCCGGCACCACGATCACCGACCTCGCGATCGCCCGGCGGGTCACCAGGTCGAAGAACCGGTCACGCTCAGCTGCGGTGAGCAGCTTCGAGTCGGTCAGCCCGTCGAGCCGGGCGGCGTCACCCGGCCGCAGCACGCAGGCGGCGATCACGAGCGGGCCGGCACACGCGCCCCGGCCGGCCTCGTCGACCCCCGCGACCGGGCCCAGCCCGCTGCGGTCGAGCGCGGCCTGCAGGCCCCACATGCCGGCGCGGCGCACGATGGTCCGCGGCGGGCGCGGCATCGACCCGGCGACCTCCCGGATGCCGGCCGGACCGGCCGTACGGACCGCCCCAGCGGCGACAACTGTGCTGGTCACGGTCAGCGGCGCCGCCCGCGCCGCACCGCGAGACCGGCCGCGCCCGCCAGCAACAGGCCGGCGGCGGCCGGCGCCCCGGACTGCCAGGCCGGGGCGCCGAGGGCCAGGGTCTGCGGGTTGTGGTCGCTCACGCCGCCCCACCGCGACGGCGGCAGCACGATCGCCCTGGTCTTGCCGATCACGTTGTCCAGCGGGATAGTGCCGGAGGTGGCGTCGTCGACGTGCCGGCGCGAGTCCGACGAGTTGTTGCGGTTGTCCCCCATCACCCAGATGTGGCCCGGCGGCACGGTCACGGGCGTGAACGACTCCTGTGCGTTGCCGGCACCGAGCCCGAAGTACAGGTAGGGCTCATCGAGCGGCTTGCCGTCGACCAGCACCCGGTTCTGGTCGTCGCAGCACTGCACGGTCTGACCGCCGGTGGCGATCACGCGCTTGACGAAGTCGCGCTCGTCGGGCGGGGCGAGGCCGAACAGGGCGCCGAACTGGTGCATGGTCCGGGCGACGATGTTGACCTCGGATGACTGGCCGACCTCGGGGTTGGTACCCCAGGACTCCGGACCGCGGAACACCACGACGTCTCCCGGCCGCGGGTCGCCGAAGCGGTAGGCGACCTTGTCGACGAGGACGCGGTCATTGGTGCAGCCGGGGCAGCCGTGCAGAGTCTGCTCCATCGACTGCGACGGGATCACGTACACCCTGGCCAGGAACGTCTGGATGAGAAAGGTCAGCACGAGGGCCGTACCGATCAGGATCGGTATCTCCAGCCAGAGCGAACCGCCGAGGTACTTGTCCTTCTTGCCGTCGGATCTCTTGGAGCGCCGACGGCGACCCTTTGCCGGGTCGACGCCGTCGTTGGCGTCTGGGTCTTCGGCGGGCGGGGTGAACCGCGCGATATCGGCCACGGAGCCAGGTTACGGGAAGGCCGGCTGCCCGCTCAGGACGCCGGGCGGGCGTCCCGCTTCTCCTTGATCTTCGCGGCCTTGCCCCGCAGCTCACGCAGGTAGTACAGCTTGGCGCGCCGGACGTCACCGCGGGTCATCAGCTCGATCTTGGCGATGTTCGGGGTGTGCACCGGGAACGTGCGCTCGACGCCGACCCCGAAGGAGATCTTGCGGACGGTGAACGTCTCACGGATGCCGGAGCCCTGACGTCGGATGACGACGCCCTGGAACACCTGGATCCGCTGGCGGGAACCCTCGATGACCCGGACGTGGACCTTCAACGTGTCGCCAGGCCGGAACGCGGGAATGTCGTC
>DASSUA010000669.1:0-2321 GCA_035707525.1 Pseudonocardiaceae bacterium | reverse complement strand
TGAGCAGCACGGCCTCGAGCAGGCCGTCGATGCCGATCCCCTGCCGGGCCGAGACGTCGACGAACAGGGTCTCGCCGCCGTACTCCTCCGCCACCAGCCCGTACTCGGTGAGCTGCTGGCGGATCTTGGCGGGGTTGGCCCGCAGGTCCAGCGACGCGTCGGCGGTCAGCACGACCGCCTCGAGCAACTGGTCGATGTTGGTGCCCTGCTTGGCGGAGATGTCGACGAACATGGTGTCGCCGCCGTACTCCTCGGCGAGCAGGCCGTAGTCGGTGAGCTGCTGGCGGATCCGCTGCGGGTTCGCACCCGGCTTGTCGATCTTGTTGACCGCCACCACGATCGGCACGTCGGCCGCCTGCGCGTGGTTGAGCGCCTCCACCGTCTGCGGCATCACACCGTCGTCGGCGGCGACCACCAGGATCGCGATGTCGGTGGCCTTCGCGCCGCGGGCACGCATGGCGGTGAACGCCTCGTGGCCCGGGGTGTCGATGAAGGTGATGAGCCGCTCGACACCCTCCAGCTCGGTCGGCACCTGGTAGGCGCCGATGTGCTGGGTGATGCCGCCGGCCTCGGTCTCGTGCACCGTGGTCTTGCGGATCGTGTCGAGCAGCCGGGTCTTGCCGTGGTCGACGTGACCCATGACGGTCACCACCGGCGGGCGCGAGACCAGGTCGTCCTCGCCACCGGCGTCCTCGCCGTAGCTGATCGCGAACGACTCCAGCAGCTCGCGGTCCTCGTCCTCCGGGCTGACGACCTGGACCTGGTAGTTCATCTCCTGGCCCAGCAGTTCCAGCACCTCGTCGGACACCGACTGGGTGGCGGTGACCATCTCGCCGAGGTGGAACAGCGCCTGCACCAGCGAGGCCGGGTTTGCGTTGATCTTATCGGCGAAGTCGGTCAGCGACGCGCCCCTTGGCAGCCGGATGACCTCGCCGCCGCCGCGCGGCAGCCGCACGCCACCGACGGTGGGCGCCTGCATGTTGTCGAACTCCTGGCGCTTCTGCCGCTTCGACTTGCGGCCCTTGCGCGAGGGGCCACCGGGACGGCCGAACGCACCGGCAGCGCCGCCGCGGCCACGGCCGCCGCCACCACCGCCGCCGCCACCGCCGCCGGGACGGCCGGGACCACCACCGCCACCGCGGAAGCCGCCGCCACCGGCCGGGGCGCCGGTTCCGGTTCCGGCACCGCCGCCGCGGAAGCCACCGCCGCCGCCACCACCGCCACCGCGGAAGCCGCCACCGCCGCCTCCGCCACCGCGGAAGCCGCCGCCACCACCACCGCCGGGGCCACGACCGCCACCGGGACCACGACCGCCACCGGGACCACCGGTGCGGTCACCACCGGCCGGACCGCGGTTGGTCCGGCCGGGCATCATGCCCGGGTTCGGGCGCGGCGGCATCATGCCCGGGTTCGGCCGCGGACCGCCGCTGCCGGGCGGGCCGCCCGGTCGCGGGCCACCGGGGCGCGGCGGCGGGGCCTGCTGGCCGCCGGGCTGCGACCGCGGTCCCGCCGGGCGTGGCGGGGCGCCGCTGCCGACGCCGAACGGGTTGTTACCCGGGCGCGGCGTGCGCGGGCCGGGCTTGGGCGCGTGCGGGCGCGGCGGCACGACCGAGGTGCCCCCGTCGGTGCCCTGCTCTGCCGGCTGCGGCTTGGCCGGCGGTCCCTGCGACGCGGGCCGGTCCGGCCTTTGCGACCTGCCGGGTGGCGCCGGGGCCTTCGCGGCCGGCGCCGGCTGAACCCGCTGGCCGTGCTGGCCCGGCTGGCCCGGCTGGCCCGGCTGGCCCGGCTGGCTGTGCTGGCCCGGCTGGCTGTGCTGGCCCTGCTGGGCCGCGGCCGGCTTGGGACGCGGCGGCCCCGGCACGGCACCGGGGGGCGCGAGCCGGCTCGGGGCGGCGCGCTCGACCCGCTCGGTCACCGACGGTGCCGGGGCGGGCTGCGCCGGGTGGACCGGCTGCGGCGCCGGGGTCGGGGCGGGCTGCGCGGGCGGAGCCTGCGGGGTGGGTCGCGCCGGCCGCGCGGTCGGCTGTGCCGGGGCGGTCGGCTGCGGTGCTGGTTGCGCGGGCGCCGCCGGCGCCGAAGGCGCCGTCGACGTCACCGGCTGGGCCGGTCCGGGCACCGGGCGCGACGCGGCGCGGCTCCTACCGTCCGAGCGGCCGTCGGCGTCGGCCTTGGGGAACGACTCCCGAAGCTTGCGCGCGACCGGCGCCTCGACCGTTGAGGACGCCGACTTCACGAACTCGCCAAGATCCTTAAGCTTGGCAAGGACTTCCTTGCTGGATACACCGAGCTCTTTCGCGAGCTCGTGTACGCGGGCTTTGCCT
>DASSUA010000668.1:0-2786 GCA_035707525.1 Pseudonocardiaceae bacterium | reverse complement strand
CGTGGTCGGTGGGGCCATCGTGACCTCCGACGACGAGCTCGCCCAGGACCTGGCGTTCCTGCAGAACGGCGCCGGCGCCGTGCCCAGCCCGTTCGACGCCTGGCTCACCCTGCGCGGGATCAAGACGCTCGCGCTGCGGATGGAGCGGCACAGCGACAACGCCGAGCGGGTCGCCGATGCGCTGCGGGCACACCGGCGGGTCACCAGGGTCTACTACCCGGGCCTGCCCGAGCACCCCGGCCACGAGGTCGCGGCCAAGCAGATGCGCCGCTTCGGCGGGATCGTGTCGTTCACCGTCGAGGGTGGCGAGCCGGCCGCGCTCGAGGTATGCGCGAAGACCAGGCTGTTCGTGCTGGCCGAGTCGCTCGGTGGCGTCGAGTCGCTCATCGAGCACCCGGGCCGGATGACGCACGCCTCCGTCGCGGGTTCGTTGCTGGAGGTGCCGGCCGACCTGGTCCGGCTCTCGGTCGGCATCGAGGACGCCGAGGACCTGGTGGCCGATCTGCTCGCTGCTTTGGATTGACCGCCGGCTGGACCGCCCGGCGGGCTAACGGTCGTAGAGCCGGACCAGCCCGCGGGCGGCGCCGGCGATCCTGGCGCGAAGCTGCCGCGGTTCGAGCACCTCGGCGTCCGGGCCGAACCGCAGCAGGTCGTGCAGGGCGTGCTCGACCGACTCGATCGGGATGACGGCGGTGACCCAGCCGTCGGGGTCCGGGCGCTCGGCCGCCGCCCGGATCACTCGTCCCACCACCGGCCCGAGCAGGAACGACAGCTCGACGGCGCGCGGCGCGAACCGCACGGTGGCCTCGCCGTGAAACAGCACCCGCTGCAGCCGTTGCGTCCACGCCTGCCAGTAGGCCGCCAGCTCGAAGCCCGCCGGCCGCTCGAACCGGTCGTCGAGGGTCCGCACGGCGAGCACCCTGGAGGCCCGGTAAGTTCGTGGTTCTTCCCCGGCCGGCACGTTGGCCACCACGTACCAGACGCCGGCCTTGAGCACGACGCCCAGCGGTTCCAGCGTCCGCTCGACCTCGCTGTTGTTCCAGCGCCGGTAGCTCACCTGAACCCGGCGCTGGTTCCACACCGCCGCCGCGACCTCCGCCAGGTGTCGCGGCGGGTCGCCGTCGTGGAACCAGCCGGGCGCGTCCAGGTGGAACCGCTCCCTGATGCGTTCCGCGCGCGAGCGCAGTTCGGGCGGCAGCGCCGCCATCAGCTTGAGCTGCGCGGCCGCCAGCACCGTGCCCAGGCCGAGCGCCGCGGCCGGTCCCGGCACCCCGGCCAGGAAGAGCGATTCGGCCTCCTCGCTGGTCAACCCGGTGAGCCTGGTCCGGTAGCCGTCCAGCAGCTGGTACCCGCCGGCCGGCCCGCGGTCGGCGTACACCGGTACCCCGGCGGCGGACAGCGACTCCACGTCCCGGTACACCGTTCGCACCGACACGTCCAGCTCGAGCGCTAGCTCCGTCGCCGTCATCCGCCCCCTGGTCTGCAACAACAGCAGCATCGACACCAGCCGGCTCGCCCGCATGAGTCCAGATTCTCCGCCTTACCTGACCAAACGTGTCAGGTAAGGCCGGCAGGATGATCGGCATGAACGAGACCGAAACGTGCAACTCGCGTACTGGAACGGACGACACGCCGGGGGTGGTGGGGGTCACGGCGACGGCTGAGGTAACGGGGTGGGACGAGCACGACTACGACCTGACCGAGGGGTTGCCCCGGCTTGCCGAGATCAAGATCGACAACGCTTACCGGGGCGAACTGGAGGCCACCGGCTCCTCGCGCGGGCAGATGGTCTATCGCAACGACAACAACGCCGAGTTCACCGCGTTGGAGCGGGTGAGCGGGCGGCTCGGCGACCGGACCGGCACCTTCGTCGTGCGCACCGGTGGAGTGTTCGAGTCCGGGATCGTCATCTACGACTGGACGATCGTGCCCGGCAGCGCCACCGGCGAGCTGGTGGGCCTCACCGGCGGCGGTCGGATGACGTGGCGCCATGGCGAGTCAGGCGATCTGTCGTTCACCTACACACTGCAACCAGAAGGCAACTGAACGTCCGCTGACTGCGCTGACGGTCTGCGGCGCCCGCGCGTACGCCGCCCGCCAGCGGCGCGTGGGCGTCATTCGCTTCGCTACAGGGAACCGAATGGCGTCGGTGGGGGCGGGTAGCTTGGCGATCGGTTCCCGGGCGGCGCAGGAGGTGAAGGCGGTGCGGGTCGGGCGCAAGCAGGTGCTCGGGTACCGGGTGGCGGCGCACGGCCTGGCAGACGGCGCGGCGAACGGTGGCGCGGCGAACGGTGGCGCGGCGAACGGCGCTGCGAACGGCGCTGTGCCGGCGGTGCTCGAGCTTGGGGTGCAGGACACGCCGGCGGGGTCGGGGCGGTTGGCGTTCGCGGCGCGTGGGCTCGAGCTGGGCGACGGGCTCGCGCTGGCCTGGACGGTGCGTGGGGCGCCGCACTGGCACCCGGCGCCGGCCCTTTGGCCGCTCGCGCAGGCGCTGTGGCCCCGTTCCTCGACGGACGGCCTGGCCAAGGTCAGCTGGGAGCGCTCGAGGGTGTTGCAGAGCGGAGTGACGATCCAGGAGGCGCTCGCCACGGTTGTCGACGCCCTGCGAGCCGTCGTCGTGGCCCGACCGTCAAGGGCGCGGTGAGCGCGGCGGTCACCGCCCGGATACCGGCGGGGTTGTCGTACGAGTGCCGGGTGTGCCGGTCGACGCACGTGTTCGATTCGTTGCTGCGGCTGGCCGCACTGGCGGCCGGGCTTGCGCTCGTGCCGGACGCGTCGCCGGCCAC
>DASSUA010000667.1:0-3078 GCA_035707525.1 Pseudonocardiaceae bacterium | reverse complement strand
CCGCGGTCGCGCGCCACCAACCGAACTTGTTGCTGAACGCACCATCGGTGTCCCGCGGCAGCACGAGCACACCGTTCTCGCCGAGACCGCCTACCCAGAGCTGCCCGTTGCCGACCGAAGCCGCAGCCCCGAACAAGGCGTCGGGCTCGACGCCGGGCGGTGGATCGAACATCGTCGGACGGGTCACCGGACAAGCCGGCGCCGGCAACCGAGCGGCGCCGCTCGTGGTCGGCGTGGCGGCCACCGGGTGCGTGCCGACGCCCCCGGCCGACCCACCACCGCCACAGCCGGTACTGCAGACCAGAACGCCGACGAGGGCCGTCACCACAACGCCGTCGCTGCACCGCATATACCAGGTACACCACCGCAGCCGTCGAGGTTCCGGCCGGGGCCCAACCGACTCAGAATGCACCCGGCCTCCTACGAACGACGGCAGACCCGGTTCGCCTCCCACCGCGAGGTATAAGCGGCCACGCCGATCACGGCGGTATGAACGCAGGCGGCCGGACCGGGCCGTGGTGCGGACGGTCGTCGCGGCGGCCGTCCGCACCACTTGCGCACTAGCATGAGCCGGCGGGTTCGATACTCGAGCAGGCCAGGTTGCTGCAGCCGCCATTGCACGAGGTGGTGCTCCGGTAACGCTCGCAGCAGCGATAGCGCCTGCCGCTCTGGCAACAGTTCCAGCACCAGATGCAGTTTCCCGTGCAGGTGCCGGGCGACCGGCACAGATTGCAGCATCGCACCGACACCAGCTGGATACTGGCGCCACTTGCGGTGCCCTGCAGGCCGAGCATGCCGAGAGTCACGGTCAGTGCCCCGGCGCCGGCCTTCCTGAAGAAGTGCCGCCGCTCGACCTGTTTACCGACCCCGTGCGCGATCTTTTCGAATGTCATGATCTCACCTCCCTTCAACGAGTCACCGACGAGTCACCCACGAGTCACCCACGAGTCACAGCTGGCTGAGCCAGAAGGCGGTCAGCATCGCGAGGCCGAGCACCTGGGTGGACCGGAAGATGCGCTCCCGGGCGTCGATGGCGTCGTACACCTGCGGTGTCGACGTGGGACTCGACATGAGCAGCGGGGAGAGCCATACCGGCAGGGCACGGCCGAGCCAGTGTGCGAGCAGCAGGACGGCGCCGACGGCCGGGCTCGCCATCAGTACCGGCACGAGCAGCAGTACCCAGGTACCGGCGAAGGTGAACCGGGTGGTCACGGTCAGGCCCAGGTCGAAACCCCACAGCAGCGCCGCTACCGGGGCCGGGAAGACCTTGGACCACAAGTCCCTGGTCTGCCGCCGCGGCTGCGGCAACGGGAAGCGCAGCACACCGACCTCGCGTGCGACGGCCAGCGCCGCGACCGCCAGGACGATCGTGCCGCCATGGGCCGTGACCGGCGCCGGCAGCAGCCGGCCGAGCGCGCCGAGCGCGGCGCCGGCCAGCACACTGCTGACCGCGCCGCCGATCGTGTAGAGACCGATCTCCGCCAGCCATCGTGATCGTTCTGAGGCCACCTTCCCGAGGGGCGCGAGCGCTCCGAGGAGCGCCTGGCCTCAAAGGCCGACGAGCTGGCTCCAACCCAGCAGCACGGCCCCGGCGACCAGCAGCGATCGGGACTCGACAGCCCCGGCCACCCCGCCCACCGCGAGCCCGGTGACAGCCACCAGCACCGCGACACGCGATACCCGGCCCAGGTGATGCGCGTCGGGCCTCGAGACGCCGTGCGCCGGTATGGTCACCGTGCGTCGTCGGCCGTGGCGGGCTGCGGTTCCCGCATCATCTCCTCCACGTCGTCGGCCCGGCTCGGATGGCCGTACTGCAGGATCCGGCCGCCCTTGCCGACCAGCACCGCGGTCGGTGTCCCGGCCACGTCGTACAGCTTGGTGATCTGTTCGTCCGGATCGGCCACGACCGGCACGCTGAGCTGGTAGTCCTCGGCCACGCTCCGGGACTGCTCGGTGTCGGCCACGCAGATCACGACCACGTGGCCGTTGACCTTCGTCTTCAGCCCCTCCAACTCGTCGAGCGTCACCGCGCAGTTCGAGCACAGCGGCGAGACGAACAGCATCGCGGTCAGCCGGCCCCACAGGTCGCTGCTGGCCACCGGCTGCCCGAAGACGTCGACGGCGACGAACTCCGGTGCCCGCCGCCCGACCAGCCGTTCACTCTTCGACTGCGGCAGGTCACCGCCGCCGCCACCCTGCTGCAGGCGGTAGAGGGCCCGGGTCAGCCCGAGCAGGATCAGCCCCTGCAGGATCACCAGCACCCACAACGCCACATGGGACGTCGTCGCCACGATCGACATGTGCCACCCACCCCATTCTCAGGATGCGGCCCGGTCCGACCGGGCCGGTCCACGCAGCAGCGAGGTCAGCTCAGGCAGCTGAAGCAGCCAGAGTCCGGACAACAGCCAGAACGCGGCCAGCCCGGCCAGGTACGCACCGTCGGTCGCGATCCGGCCGATGGTCCACACCGACCCGGCGCCGGCCGTGTGCAGCACCAGCAGCAGGATCGCGCCCAGCAGCAGGATCACCAGGCGGGCCATGGTGCGGGCGGACAGCACCTCGCCCGGGCCGCCGAAGCACCCGCACCGGACCCGGCGCCCGCGCCGCAGGTTGACGCCGACGCCCACCATGAAGACCAGCACGCTGGCGATCGCCACCGGCATCGCGACGCCGACCGCCCAACCTGTGATCAATGCGACGGCCAGGAACGACTCGACCCCGATCAGCGCGAACGCCGAGGGTCGGACCATGGCCGCCGGGAGCAGCTCGTATCCCCGGACCGCCTGCACGAACCCGCCCGGCCCGCGCAGCTTCGACACCGCGGCGAACAGGAACACCATGCCGAGGGCGAGCTGGCCGGCCTGCGCCGCGTACGACACCACCTGGCCCGCGCCGTCACCCATCGCCCACCCCGCCTTCCAGCCCGGCGATGATCCCGCGCAGGTCGAAGTCATCCCAGGCGAGGTTGTTGCTCACCGACACCAACCGCCACTTGGTCGACCACAGCTCAGGTCCGCGTGCGGGGTCGTACGCGAGGCGGCCGAACCCTCGCCGCGCGGCGTCGACGTGCCCGGGCCC
>DASSUA010000666.1:0-7545 GCA_035707525.1 Pseudonocardiaceae bacterium | reverse complement strand
TCGCCGACAAGATGCGCAACGTCCTGCAGACCCAGGCCGAGTACGTGGCAGCCGGCGACAGCAGCTGCCTGATGCACATCGGCGGCGGGCTGTCGCGGCTGCGCACCGGCGTGCGCCCGGTGCACCTGGCGGAGATCCTGGCGGCGACCGAAGCGGGACCGAAGTGACCGACGCGGTGACAGACGCGGTGACAGACGCGGTGACAGACGTGGTGACAGACGCGGTGACCGACGCGGTGACTGACGTGGCGATCGAGGCGGTGATGGGGGTGATGGGGTGAGCACGTTTCTGGGCATGCCCGCGCACGCGCCCCCGGGGGTCGGCGCGCTGTACCCGGCCCGACCGTTCCCGGTGGCGGCGCGGGAGGCGCTCGCCGACTCGCAGCTGCGCCGCAACCTGGGCAACGCGACCGCCACGATCCGCGCCAAGCGGGCCGCCGTGGTCGCCGAGGTGCCGGACTGGGAACGGCTTCGACTGGCCGGCGAGGCGATCAAGGCCGCCACCATGGCGCGGCTCGACGAGCACCTCGAGCGCCTGGAGCGGGAGGTCGTAGCCCGCGGCGGCACCGTGCACTGGGCCGCCGACGCGCGGCAGGCCAACGAGATCGTCACCGAGCTGGTCGCCGAGACCGGAGCCACCGAGGTGGTCAAGGTGAAGTCGATGGCGACCCAGGAGATCGGGCTGAACGAGGCGCTCGAGGCGGCCGGCATCGCCGCAGTGGAGACCGACCTCGCGGAGCTGATCGTCCAGCTCGGCCACGACCGGCCCTCGCACATCCTGGTGCCGGCCATCCACCGCAACCGCGCGGAGATCCGGGAGATCTTCCTGCGCGAGATGGCAGACGTGGACAAGGGCCTGACCGACGAGCCGCGGCGGCTGGCCATGGCCGCGCGGGCCCACCTGCGGCGCAAGTTCCTCACGGCAACGACGGCGATCTCCGGCGCCAACTTCGCGGTCGCCGAGACCGGCACGCTCGCCGTCGTCGAGTCCGAGGGCAACGGGCGGATGTGCCTGACGCTGCCGCGGACGCTGATCACGGTCATGGGCATCGAGAAGCTCGTGCCCACCTGGCGCGACCTGGAGGTGTTCCTGCAGCTGCTGCCCCGGTCGTCGACGGGGGAGCGGATGAACCCGTACACCTCCATGTGGACCGGGGTGACCCCGGGCGACGGGCCGCAGCGGTTCCACCTGGTCCTGCTCGACAACGGCCGCACCGCCGCCCTCGCCGACGAGGTCGGCCGGCAGGCGCTGCACTGCATCCGGTGCAGCGCCTGCCTGAACGTGTGCCCGGTCTACGAGCGCACCGGGGGGCACGCCTACGGCTCGGTGTACCCGGGGCCGATCGGCGCCGTGCTCACCCCGCTGCTGACCGGCGTGGCGGCGAACCCGTCGCTGCCCTACGCCTCCAGCCTGTGCGGGGCGTGCTTCGACGCCTGCCCGGTGCGCATCGACCTGCCGTCGCTGCTGGTGCACCTGCGGGACCAGGTGACGCGCTCGCGCCGGCGGCCGACCGCCGAGGCGGTCGTGATGGCCGCCGCGTCCTGGGTGATGGCGTCGCCGGCCCGGTTCGCCGCCGCGGAGAGGGTGTCGAGGTTGGCCCGGCTGGCCGGCCGGCGCGGCCGGCTGAGCTCGCTACCGCCGCCGCTCTCCGCGTGGACGGCCAGCCGCGATGCCCCGGTTCCGCCGGCCGAGACGTTCCGGCAGTGGTGGCAACGGACCAGGACGAGGAGCGGCCGTGACTGACGCGCGCGACCGGGTCCTGCGCCGCATCCGCGCCGCGCTCGGCGAGCGGGCGCCGGTAGCGCCGACAGCGCCGACAGCGCCGACAGCGCCGACCACGAGGGACTCGATCACCAGGGACTATCGCACCGCCGGTGAGCACCGGCCCGGAACCCCGGCGCTGCTCGCGCTGCTCGCGGAGCGGCTCGTCGACTACCGGGCGCGGGTCGTCGAGACCACCGAAGAGGCGCTGCCGGCGGCGGTCGCGGGGGCGGTGGCCCAGACGCTGCCGGCCGGGGGCCGCCTGATCGTGCCGCCGGGGCTGCCGCCGGACTGGGCGCCGGCCGGTGCCACGACCGACGACGGCGCGCTGACGGCGGCCCAGGTGGAGGCGTTCGACGGGGTGCTCACCGGGTGCGCGGCGGCGGCCGCCGAGACCGGCACCATCGTGCTGGACGCGTCGGCCGGGCAGGGCCGGCGGTTGGTCACCCTGCTGCCCGACCGGCACGTGTGCGTCGTGCGCGCGGCCCAGGTCGTGCAGACCGTGCCGGAGCTGTTGGCGAGGTTGGACCCGCGGCGCCCGCTGACGTTCATCAGCGGCCCGTCGGCGACCAGCGACATCGAGCTGAGCCGGGTCGAGGGCGTGCACGGCCCGCGGACGCTCGTGGTCGTCCTGGTTCGGCCTCCCGCCGACTGAGCGACGTTTCGTGGCGCCGTGATCGGTGCTCACGGTTAGTCTTTCGAGAATGGCCTCGCCAGCACGGGTAAACGTCAGCGAACGTTTGCGGCGCATCGAATCGATCACCGACGCCGCCCTTGCCCACCTCGACTTCGAGGAGCTGCTCGAGGAGCTGCTGGACCGGATCTGCGAGCTGCTCGACGTCGAGACCTCGGCCGTGCTGCTGCTCGACGACTCGGCGCAGTTGCTGGTGCCGACCGCGACCAGGGGCCTCGAGGACGAGATCAGGCAGGGCATCCGGATCCCGGTCGGCAAGGGGTTCGCCGGCCGGATCGCCGCCCAACGCCAGCCGGTGATTCTCGAGCGGGTCGACCGCACCACCGTGGTCAACCCGATCCTGATCGAGAAGGGCATCCGCACGCTGCTCGGCGTTCCGCTGCTGGCCGGCCGGTCCCTGCTCGGCGTGCTGCACGTCGGGTCGCGCTCCGGGCGCAAGTTCTTCGACGAGGACGTCAAGCTGCTCCAGCTCGCCGCCGAGCGGGTGGCGCTGGCCACCCACGTCCGGCTCGCGGAGATGGAGCGGGCGACCACCGAGGCGCTGCAGCGCAGCCTGGTGCCCACCAGGCTGCCGGCGCTGCCCGGACTGGACCTGGCGGCGCGTTACGTGCCCGGTGAGGGCAACGGGGTCGGCGGGGACTGGTACGACCTGTTCGTGCTGCCGTCGGGCTGGCCGTGCCTCGTGATCGGCGACGTGGTCGGGCACGGCCTGCGCGCGGCCGTCGTGATGGGGCGGCTGCGCAGCGCCCTGCGCGCCTACGCGCTGGAGGGCGCCGACCCGGCCACGGTGCTGACCAGGCTCGACCGCAAGGTGCTGCACTTCGAACCCGGCGCGATGGCGACCGTGCTGTACGCGATGTTCGAACCCGGCCTGGAGCGGCTGCATGTGTCGTCCGCCGGCCACCTGCCGCCGGTGCTCGCCACGCCCGGCGGCGAGGCGGCGAAGCTGCTGGAGCTGCCGATCGACCCGCCGCTCGGCGTGCGCCTTGGCCAGGGCCGCCGGACGACCACGATCGCCATGCCCGCCGGCGCCGTGCTGTGCTGCTACACCGACGGGCTGGTCGAGCGGCGCGGCGGCAACATCGACAACGGCCTGCGCCGGCTGTGCGCGGTGGTGCAGGCCCGCCCGGCCGAGGATGTGTGTGCCGCGGTGATGTCCGCCATGGTCGGCAGCAACCCGACCGAGGACGACGCCGCGATCCTGATGGTCCGGCGGGAGACGAGCGTCGAGCTGGCGCCGCTGGAGCTCGTGCTGGCGGCGGTGCCGACCTCGGTGCGCGAGGCCAGGGTGGCGGCCAGGCACTGGCTGGCCACGGCGGGCGCGACCCCCGAGGACCGCAACGACCTGCTGATCGTGCTCGGGGAGGCCGTCTCCAACTCGGTCGAGCACGCCTACGGGCCGCGCGGCGGCGAGATCCACGTGCGGCTCGAGCACGCCCCGCCCGACGTGCTGGTCACGGTTCGCGACTACGGCACCTGGCGGGAGCCGAGGGGCCGGGGCCGGGGCAACGGAACCACCCTGATCAGGGCCTGCAGCGACGAAGCCGACATCGAGCACGGTCCGTCAGGTACCGTCGTTCGCTGCCGCCGCCATCTCACTGGACAGGACGCTCGATGACGATCGCCAACGTGTCCGTCCGAGCCGACGGCACCTCCGTGCTGGTCACGATCGCGGGTGAGATCGACATCGACAACGCCGACGACGTCGAGCAGCAGGTGCTCCAAGCGATCGACAACCGGATGACCGGCGTCCGGCTCGACCTGACCTACCTGGACTACATGGACAGCTCGGGCCTGCGCATCCTGTTCAACCTGGCCTCGCGGCTGAAGGTGCTGCAGATCGACCTCGACGTCGTCGCCCCGCCCGGCACCCCCACCCGCCGGGTGCTGGAGCTCGCCGGCTTCGACGCCTTCTGATCCGCCCGGCACACTCTGCGCATGGACGACGCCGGCGTGGACGAGGCGCTGAACCTGCCGTCGCCCGCGGTCGTCGTGCTGGTCGGGCCGGGCGCTTCCGGAAAGTCGAGCTGGGCGGCCGCCCACTTCGCGCCGGACAGCATCGTGTCCAGCGACCGGCTGCGGGCCGCCGTCGGCGCCGGCGAGGATGACATCGCCGCCAGCGAGCAGGCCTTCGACCTGCTCGAACGGATCGTCGCGCACCGGCTCGCCAGAGGACTCACGACGGTGATCGACACGCTCGGCCTGGACCGGGCGCGGCGCCAGGGCTGGCGGCAGGCCGCGAAGGCGCACGGCATGGCGTGCGTGGCGGTCGGCTTCGACACCCCGGCCCAGGAGTGCCGCGAGCGGAACCGGAACCGGCCCAAGCGCATCCAGGCGAACGTGCTCGCCGCGCAGCTGCGGACCTGGGCGGCGGTGCGTGACCAGATCGAGGGGGAGGGGTTCGACCTGGTGCTGCGGCCACGGCCGGTGCGGGTCGTGCCCGAGGCGTTCGTCGCCGCCGGCGCGGCGGCGCGGCGCCAGCTCGAACGTCCGGCGGGGCTGCGCTTCGGCCTGCACCTGTCGAGCTTCACCTGGGCTGGCGGCGCCGCGGCGGCGCGGGACCGGTTGCGCCGGGTCGCGGCGGCCGCCGAGCAGGCGGGTTTCGACGCCATCTACGTCATGGACCACTTCCGGCAGATTCCGCAGGTGGGCCGGGCCTGGGAGGACTTCCTGGAGAGCTACACGACGCTCGCCTATCTCGCCGCGTGCACCGAGCGGGTGCGGCTGGGCACGCTGGTCACCGGCGTGACGTACCGCAACGTGGCCCACCTGGGCAAGATCGTCGCGACGCTCGACGTGCTGAGCGGTGGGCGCGCGGTCTGCGGGCTCGGGCTGGGCTGGCACCGCGAGGAGCACGAGGCCTACGGCTGGTCGTTCCCGCCGGTGGCCGACCGGTACCGGCTGCTCGAGGACGCACTGCGGGCGTTGCCGCTGCTGTGGGGCCCTGGCAGCCCCGCCTTCGAGGGCGAGGTGATCCGGGTGCCGCAGGCGATGTGCTACCCGCGGCCGCTGCAGGCGCACGTGCCGCTGCGGGTCGGCGGCAGCGGCGAGCGGCGGACGCTTCGGCTCGCGGCGCGCTACGCCGACGCGAGCAACGTGCTCGGCGACCTGGCGACGGTGCGGCGCAAGGCGGCCGTGCTGCGCTCGCACTGCGTGGAACTGGACCGGGACCCGAGGCAGGTGCGCCTGACCCACCTGTCGACGGTGCTCGTCGCCGAGCACGATGACCAGCTCGCTGAGCTGGTCGAGCGGCTGCGGCCGCGCCGCCAGAGCGGTGCCCGGTTCGCGGCCGCGGTCAACGCCGGCACCGTGGCCGATCACATCGGGCGGCTCCGGGAGCTCGCCGAGGCCGGCGTGGGGGAGGTCATGGTCCGGCTGGCCGACCTCAGCGAGGGCGAGGCGGCGATCGAGCGCATGGCCGGCGTGGTCGCGGCCTTCCGCTGAGCACCGAAACCGGCCGGAAACGCGGCCGGTGTGGTCGATAGCATCGCCAAGTCGCGATATCCACGTTCGATCCTCGGAGGCTCCCGGTGGCCCGTCCCGCCCAGACCGCAGCCGTCCAGCGCGTTCTCGTGCCGGCCGGCACTACCGCCGGTCGGGCCGGGGTGGTCAGCTTCCGGTTCCGCGACGGCAGCCAGGTCAAGAACTTCGAGCTGGCACCGGCGTGACGCGGGAATAGTCCCAGTGAGCTCCGAGGTGAACGCAACGGACGGGCCCGGTACCGAACCCGAGCTCGTCGCCCAGCAGGGCGTCGGCACGCCGGACCGGTTCCACCGGCTCTGGACCCCGCACCGGCTCGCCTACATCCAGGGCGGGCCGGGCACGGGTCAGGACGCCGACGACGAGTGCCCGTTCTGCCGGATCCCGACCCTGCCCGACGAGGACGCCCTGCTCGTGGCCAGGGGCGTGACCGTCTACGCGGTGCTCAACCTGCACCCGTACAACCCCGGCCACCTCATGGTCGTGCCCTACCGGCACGTCGCCGAGCTGGAGGACCTCACCGTCGACGAGGCCGCGGAGCTCACCGCGTTCACCCAGCGCGCGGTCCGCGCCATGAAGAAGATCTCGGCCCCGCACGGGTTCAACGTCGGCCTCAACCTCGGGGCCGTGGCCGGCGGTTCGCTCGCCGACCACCTGCACCAGCATGTCGTGCCGCGGTGGGGCGGCGACTCCAACTTCATCGCCGTGATCGGCATGACCAAGGTGATCCCGCAGCTGCTCGCCGAGTCCAGGTCGCAGCTTGCCGAGGCCTGGCACCAGCTCGGCTGAGCCCCACACGGGGGGCGCGCCCCCCGTGTACCCCCCAACACGGAACGACTCGCAGGGGTTAGCCACCGCGTCCCACTGGGAGCTAGCCGGTCAGACAGGATCAGGGAAGATCCCTGAGCCGGCGCGATGGCGGCGCGGATAGGCTTCGGCCGTCCCACCGACGACAGGGGAGTCGCTCGCGCGATGCTCAATATCTTCGCTCGTGACTCGGTGGCCCGGGTCACCGACCCGATCGGAACTTGGCTGCTGCGGCACCGGGTGTCCGCCGACGTCGTGACCGTTGTCGGGACGGTCGGCGTGTCCCTCGGGGCGCTGGTGCTGTTCCCGCTCGGTTACCTGTTCGCCGGAACGCTCGTGGTCTGGGCGTTCGTGATGTTCGACATGCTCGACGGCGCGGTCGCCAGGGCGGCCGGCGGTGGCACCCGGGTCGGCGCGGTGCTCGACTCGACGTGCGACCGGATCGCCGACGGCGCCCTGTTCGCGGCGCTGACCTGGTGGTGCTTCGGGGTCGGCGACAACCGGGCGCTGGCGGTGGCGGCGTTGCTGTGCCTGGTGACCGCGCAGGTGATCTCCTACGTCAAGGCGCGCGCCGAGGCGGCCGGGCTGCAGGCCGGCGGCGGGCTCGTGGAGCGGCCCGAGCGGTGGATCATCGCGCTGGTCGGTTCCGGCCTGCACGGCCTCGGCATCCCGTTCGCGCTCGACGTGGCGCTGTGGGTGCTCGCCGTGCTGTCGGTGCTGACGGTCGCGCAGCGGTTCGTGGCGCTGTACCGGTCGGCGCGCGAGGCGGGAGCGGCATGAGCGTTCGCGGGTGGCTGCAGGAC
>DASSUA010000665.1:0-2006 GCA_035707525.1 Pseudonocardiaceae bacterium | reverse complement strand
GACGACCGTGACCCGCCCGTGGGTCCGCCAGACGGCCATCGCCTCAGCGGCCTTGCCGGCGCGTTGCAGGGCGAGCGCGTCGCGGTCGAACGTGTACCGCTGGCGGAGGTTCTCCCGCAGGTGGACGGCGCCGACCCGGGTCACCACACCGCGCAGGTACCCGCCGGCCTCGATCGCGGCCAGCTGCCGGTCGTCGCCAACCAGGATCACCTTGGCACCGGCGGCAGAGGCGTAGGCGAGCAGGCGGTCGTAGTCGCGGGTGCCGACCATGCCGGCCTCGTCGATGATCAACACCGTATTGGACGCGAACCCGCCGTGGCTCGGATCGTCCAGCTCCCACAGCAGCCTAGCGACGTTGACGCAGTGGCGGACGCCGGCGCCGGCCGCGAGCTCCTGGACGGCCTGGTCGGCGAGGGCGGCACCGACCACCCGGTACCCGGCGGCGGTGAAGGCATCGTTGACCACGGCCAGCGCGCTCGTCTTGCCGGAGCCGGCGACCCCGATGACGGCGTCCACCGCGTTCCCCGAGCTGCCCAGGTGGTCGATCATCGCGAGCTGCTCGGCCCGCCAGGCGAACCCGGGCCGGATCTGCTGGATCGCCGCAGTCCGCCTAGCGATCGCGGCCTGCAGCGTCTCGGGCGGGACCATCACCCGGCCAGCCCCGACACCGGCGATGGCGGCGTCGATCAGGCGGCCTTCGACCGCTAGCAGCTCCGGGCTCGAGTAGCGCGGCTCCCCCGTCTGCTGCTCCACGGCGTGCAGCCGGACCGCCTTCTCGGGGTCAGCGAGGAACCGGTCGGCATGACGCAGCACCTCCGCCACAGCGTCTGCAGCGGTCGCCGGGCCGGTGAGTCCGGCGGCGTAGCCTTGGATGACGTCACTGCGACCGAAGCAGGCGTCCTCGAAGGTGAGCCCCCGCGGGCCGGCGAGCTGCTCGGCGAGCTGTTGGGGGCCTGGCCGCTCCAGCCCAGTGATTCCTACAGAATCAACCCCGTGGTGGCTTCCGATAGCCTGGGCTGCAGCGGTGGCCTCGCCGTGCGGCGCGCGTGCGAGCACGCTGGGGTCGAACCGGGCGGCCCTGGCCCGGGCGATCTGGCCGAGCTGGTCGAGCCTTCGCGGGTCGAAGCCAAGGTGTCGAGCCTGCGCGATCCAGCGACGCCGGAGCCGGGTCGGCGCCGGTCCACGGCCGGACAGGTCCCGATCGCCGGGCGCGAGCCTGGTCTTGGCCGGCCGGTCGTGCAGGGCCGCGACCTGGTAGGCCTTGGGTCCCCGCTGGGCCAGGAGCGCGATCCGGGCGACGATCTGGGCCCGGCGCTTGGACAGCGCCTCGATCAGCTCGCGGGGGATGCCAACGAGCTCCGCGGTGCCCTTGACGACCCGGGTCCACTCCAGCCCGAGCCGTCGTGACAGCTCGGCCCGCAGGGCGTGCTGGTACAGGTAGCCGGCCGTCTTGGCCTGCTCGAACAGCTTGCTGGTGGGCAGCGCTGACCAGCGCCCGTCAGCACCCTGCAGGAGGTTGGCGACCACCACGTGGGTGTGCAGCAGCGGGTCGTCGGCACGGCTGGTGCGGTGCCGGAAGGCCGCTCCGATGAACCCGCTGGTCGCCACCCGGGTGGCCCGTGTTCCGTCACCGTGGTGGCCACGCAGGCCGTAGCTGGCGACCTGGTCCAGGTAGGCGAGGGCCGCGGTGACCGCTGCGTCGTGGGCGGCGACGACCTGGCGTGCCACGTCCGGAGCGCCGAGCCCGAACAGGATGGCGACGCTCTTGGGGGCGCGGAAGCAGAGGTCGACCCCGGCCGCACGGGCGTCGACCCGCTGGCCGGCCCACCGCAGCGCCATGGGATAGCCGTCGCCGTACAGCGCTCCTCCGTCCAGGCCGAGGTGGTCGCAGATCCGCTTGACGATGTCAGCCCGCACGCTGCCGTGGTGGCCTGCTGCCCGCTCGGCCCGTCCGTACTCGACCTGGATCGAGGCTCGTTCCAGTAGATCAGCGGCCGTCATGGCCC
>DASSUA010000664.1:0-3713 GCA_035707525.1 Pseudonocardiaceae bacterium | reverse complement strand
GTCTCTGCGTCGCCGCCGCGCCACAATGATCATGAACGCTCCACCACCAGCCGGCAGGTACCGGCCCTCCGGAGCCACACCCATCGTCGAAGGGTGCGGCCCTTCTGCGAAAACCGCGGTTGCGGCGTGGTCACGGTGACTCGCCGGTCCGCTGCCGGCACGTGGGCGTCGCACAGGCACACACGCGCCGCCGGCGCAGGATCGGCAAAGTGCGGCACGTGCCGCACGGCGTACGCGACGGCATAGGGAAACGGCGCAGCGGCGCCGAAGCAACGGTCCCAGCGGCGGCTGGCCGGGATTGCCGCTTCAGTGCCGATGTCCCCAAACGTGCAACTCACGTACCGAAACGGACGACACGCCGTAGTTGGGCGGAAGGGGGTGGTGGTTGGGGCGGGGTGGGGGAGCGGGAGGATTGGCGGCGTGGGTTGGCTCGACGAAGCGCGCGTTCTGGTAGCCGGGGCCGGGGTTTCCGGGGTGGCGGCGGCGCGCGCGCTCGCGGCGCGCGGGGCCCGGGTGACGCTCGCCGACGACCGGGCCGAGCGGCTCGAGGGCGTCAGGGACATACCGGGCACCGTGGGGCTGACCGAGCCGCCGCCGGGGACGGACCTGGTGGTCACCTCGCCAGGCTGGCGGACCGATGCGCCGCTGCTGGTGGCGGCCGCCGCGGCCGGGATCGAGGTGATCGGCGAGGTCGAGCTGGCCTGGCGGCTGGACCGGCGGCGCCCGCGGCCCGCGAGGTGGCTCGGGGTGACCGGCACCAACGGCAAGACCACGACGGTCGGGATGCTCGAGGCCATGCTGCGCGCCGGCGGCCTGGACGCGGTGGCCTGCGGCAACGTCGGGCTTCCCGTGGTGGCCGCGATCGACGACGGGCACGAGGTGCTCGCGGTCGAGCTGTCGAGCTTCCAACTGCACTGGTCGCCCTCGGTGCGCCCGCACGCCGGCGTCGTGCTCAACGTGGCCGAGGACCACCTGGACTGGCACGGCTCGATGGATTCCTACGCCGAGGCCAAGGCGCAGGTGCTGACCGGCGACGTCGCGGTCGGCAACGCCGACGACGCGTGGTCGGCGCGGCTGCTCGCCGGGAGCCCGGCCCCCTGCCGGGTCGCGTTCACACTGGGCGAGCCGGCGCCGGGCCAGCTCGGGGTGCTCGACGGGCACCTGTTCGACCGGGCCTTCGGCGCCGCAACGGTGCTGGCCGACGCGGACGGGGTGCGGCCGCCGGGTCCGACCGGGACGGCCAACGCGCTCGCCGCCGCCGCGCTCGCGCTGGCAGCCGGGGTCGACGCGGCCGCGGTCGCGGCCGGGCTGCGCGCGTTCACCCCGGGCGAGCACCGCGGCGCCGTGGTCGCCGAGGCCGGCGGGGTCCGGTTCGTCAACGACTCCAAGGCCACCAACCCGCACGCGGCGGCCGCCTCGCTGCGTGCCCACGAGCGCGTCGTGTGGATCGCCGGCGGGTTGCTCAAGGGCGCCAGCGTCGACGACCTCGTGCGGGACAACGCCGGCCGGCTCGCCGCAGTCGTGCTGATCGGCACCGATCGCCCCGAGTTCGCCGCGGCGCTCGCGCGACACGCGCCCGATGTGCCCGTGCGGCAGGTCGAGTCGGGAGACGATGACGCCATGGCGCAGGCGGTGCGGATCGCGGCCAGGTTGGCCCGGCCGGGTGACGTGGTGTTGCTCGCGCCCGCGGCCGCTTCGATGGACATGTTCACCGACTACGGGCACCGCGGCCGGTCGTTCGCCACCGCCGCCGCCGCGCTGGCTGAGCGGGCCCGGCCGGCGTGAGCGAGCAGCGGCCAGGCTCGCGGGCGGCCCCGGACGCGCCGGGGCGGGCCAAGCCGGCCGGCAGGTCGCGCACGGCGGACCCGGCACCGGCTCCGGTCCAAGCCCCGGTTCAGGCCCGGGCTCAGCCCCGGGTTCAGCCCCAAGCCATGCCGCCGGGCCGCGCGGCCGCCGACCGCCTGGTGGCGGCCAGGGCCGCGCTCACCGCCTGGCTGGCCCGGCCACTCACCTCGTTTCACCTGGTCTTGGCCGTCTTCGGGCTGCTGACGACGTTCGGCCTGGTCATGGTGCTGTCGGCGTCCTCGGTGCAGTCGTTCGCCGAGGACGGCTCGTCCTACGTGGTGTTCCACCGCCAGCTGCTGTACGGCCTCGCCGGGCTCGCGGTGTTCTGGATCGGGTTGCGGGTGCCGCTGCGGTTGGCCCGCCGGGTCAGCCTGCCGCTGCTGATCGCGTGCCTGGTGCTGCTGGTGCTGGTGCTCACGCCGCTCGGCAGCAGGATCAACGGAGCGCGCAGCTGGTTCACGGTCGGGTCGCTGGTCTCGGTGCAGCCCTCGGAGGCGGCCAAGGTCGCGTTCGCGCTGTGGGGCGCGCATGTGCTGGTCGCCAAGCGCGGGGTGCTGCACCGCTGGCGGCACCTGCTGATCCCGCTCGTGCCGATGGCCGTGCTGATGTTCGGGCTGGTCATGCTGCAGCCGGATCTCGGCACCATGATCACGATGGTGATCATCCTGCTGGCCCTGCTCTGGTTCGCCGGCGCGCCGGCCGCGCTGTTCGCGGTCGTGCTCGGGGGCACGGCGGCCGGCGCGTTCGTGCTCGCCACCGTCGCCGAGTACCGCTCCGACCGGCTCGCCGCGTTCCTCAACCCCGAGATCGCCGACCCCATGGACATCGGCTACCAGGCCAACCAGGCGATGTTCTCACTCGCCGACGGCGGCTGGTGGGGGGTCGGGCTCGGCCAGGGCCGGTCGAAGTGGATGTACCTGCCCAATGCGCACAACGACTTCATCTTCGCCATCATCGGCGAGGAGCTCGGCCTTATCGGCTGCCTGGTGGTGCTCGCGCTGTTCGCCACGGTCGTCTACGTCGGGATGCGGATCGCGGCCCGCAACACCGACCCGTGGCACCGGTTGCTCGCGGCGACGCTGACCACCTGGCTCGTCGGCCAGGCCGCGATCAACATCGGCTATGTCGTCGGGCTGCTGCCGGTCACCGGACTGCCGCTGCCCCTGATCTCGTCGGGAGGAACTTCCCTGCTGGTCACAATGCTGACATTCGGGCTGCTGGCCAACCTGGCCAGGCACGAGGCCCAGGCGGTATCGGCGTTGCAGGCCCACGGCCAGGGCCGGCTGGCCAGGCTGCTGTGGCTGCCGCTCCCACAGCCCTACCGGCCGCCGGCCGCCGGCCAGGGTCCGCCGGGCCGGCCCGGCCGCGCGGCGGCGTCCCCGCCGCGCGACGGCTCGGGCACCGCCACCCGCTGGACGAGCGCGTCGTCGGTGCACGGCGCCGGCACCGGCCGCCGGATGGAGCCCGGCGTGCCCGGCGAGCGGAGCCGGCGATGGTGAGCGTGCTGGTGGCCGGCGGTGGCACGGCCGGCCACATCGAACCCGCGCTCGCCGTCGCCGACGCGATCCGCCGGATCCGGCCCGATGCCACGGTGACCGCGCTGGGCACCCTGCGCGGCCTGGAGACGACGCTCGTGCCGGCGCGCGGCTACCGGCTCGAGCTGATCCCGCCGGTGCCGCTGCCGAGGAAGGTCAACGGCGACCTGGTGCGCCTGCCGACCAGGCTGCTCTCCGCGGTGCGCCAGGCGCGCGAGGTGCTCGACCGGGTCCACGCCGACGCCGTCGTCGGGTTCGGCGGTTATGTGGCGCTGCCGGCCTACCTGGCCGCCAGGGGGCGCGTGCCGCTCGTGGTGCACGAGGCCAACGCCC
>DASSUA010000663.1:0-11818 GCA_035707525.1 Pseudonocardiaceae bacterium | reverse complement strand
GTTCACGCCTACGTGATCGACACCGGCATCCGCGTGACCCACTCGACGTTCGGCGGGCGCGCGGTCTGGGGAACCAACACCACCGGGGACGGCAACAACACCGACTGCCACGGCCACGGCACGCACGTCGCCGGCACCGTCGGCGGCGGCGCCTACGGCGTGGCCAAGGCTGTCGCGCTGACCGCGGTCAAGGTGCTCAGCTGCTCCGGCTCCGGCTCCTGGGCCGGCGTCACCGCCGGCGTCGACTGGGTCACCGGCAACCACGTCTCCGGCCCGGCCGTGGCGAACATGAGCCTCGGCGGCACCGGCTCCAACGCCACCCTGGAGAACGCCGTCCGCAACTCGATCAACGACGGCGTCGTCTACGCGATCGCCTCCGGCAACTCCAACTCCGACGCCTGCAACTTCACCCCGGCGCGGACCCCCGAGGCCATCACCGTCAACGCCAGCACTGCCTCCGACGCCAGGGCGTCGTTCTCCAACTGGGGCACCTGCACCGACATCTTCGCCCCCGGCGAAGGCATCACCTCGGCCTGGAACACCAGCGACACCGCGACCAACACCATCAGTGGCACCTCGATGGCCACGCCGCACGTCGCCGGCGGCGCGGCGCTGATCCTCGCGGCCAACCCGGGCATGAGCCCGGCCCAGGTCGCGAGCACGATGTACTCCAACGCGACCGCCAACAAGATCACGAACCCCGGCTCCGGATCGCCGAACCGGCTGCTGTTCGTCGGCGGCAGCGCGCCGCCGCCACCTCCGGCCAACGACCACCTGGTGCGCGGCCAGGGCCTGCAGCCGGGCCAGTTCCTGCGCTCGCAGAACGGGCTCTACACGCTGATCATGCAGGGCGACGGCAACCTGGTGCTGTACAACTCGGCCGGCCAGCCGCTGTGGCACACCAACACGTGGGGCTTCCCCGGCACGTACCTGATCTTCCAGGGCGACGGCAACGTCGTCATGTACTACGGCTCGTACCCGTTGTGGCACACAAACTCCCACGGCACCAATGCGAGTGTCTTCGTCGTGCAGGACGACAGCAACGTCGTGCTGTACGGGCCGAACGGGGAGGTCTACTGGCACCGCTGGCAGTAATCAACAGATCCGGGTCTACCAACGTGATCTACTACCCGATCTACTAGCCCGATCTACTAGCACACAGTCAGGCGAAGATTTCGAACAGTGACGGCCACCGCTTCCGTGACGGGAGAAGCGGTGGCCGTCACATTGTTTGCGCTGAGTAATAGTCCAAGGTGATCGGCTTGCATTAGGCCGACCGGGCTAACGATTTACGACACCTGGGCTATCGCGATGATCGGAAACAGGCGGTGGTATTGGCCGGTCACATGATCGGCTTGCCCCGCCATGTTCTGGATCCGCGAAGGAGTGCCGTGTCGGTAGTCGACGCCGTGCGTGCTGAGATTCTTGCCGAGCTGCCCGGCGATGTGCCGGCCCGAGCGGTGCTGGAACGAGCCGAGGCGCTGCGCGAGGAGGGCGGCCACGAGAACCTCGGGTTCCTGTCCGCGCGCCGGGGGTTCGCCCCGCTGCTCGAGCCGGCCGCAACGCTGCCCGCCGAGTTCGCCGCCTGGGACCAGGCGGCGGCGGCGCTGCCCGAGCTGTACCGTTCGCTGCGGCTGCGGCGCGAGCTGGACGCGCTGCCGATGCTCGACGCCGGCCCGCAGTCGCTGCCGGACCGGGACCTGCTGCGCGCGGCACTCGTGCTCGGCTTCCTCGCCCAGTCGTACTGGTATGTCGAGACCCGCCCCGTCGACCGCCTGCCGGCGGCGCTGGACCGGCCCTGGGCCCAGGTGCGCGAGCGGCTGCTGCGCCCCGAGCGCACCGTCTCCGTGGTCGACCTGCTCTACAACTGGGAGACCGCCAACGGCCGGCGCAGCGCCGAGCTCAACGTGGAAAACCTGCGCCTGATGGTGCCCACCGTCGGCACCCAGGAGGAGCGCGTCTTCTACCTCACGCCGCTGGAGATCCTGGCCGACTCCGCGCCCATGGTCACCGCGATGATCCGGGCACAGGAGGCGGTCGCGGCCGACGACCCGGCGGCGCTGGAAATGGAGCTGGCGATCCTGCTCGAGCGCGTCGAGCAGATGCACAGCTCGATCAACCGCATCGACCCGCACCCCGGCGCCCGCACCTACGTCGACCCGGTCGTGTGGGCCAAGACCGTCGCCCCGCTCGTCGTGCCGCTCAAGGACGGCGACCAGGGCCCGAGCGGCACGGCGTCGCCGATCTTCCTGGCGCTGGACGTGTTCCTCGGCCGCCGCCGGTTCGACACCTACCTCGGGCGCGAGGTGCACCGGGTGCGCACCCTCTATCCCCCGCTGTGGCAGGGGTTCCTGGACGCCCTCGAGGCCGTCTCCGTGACCGGCTACGCGACCCGCGTCGGCGGTCCGGTCCTGGACCAGCTGCGACAGCTGGTGGACTGCTACGTCGGCCCGGAGGGGTTCCTCGCCAGGCACCGGATGAAGGTCCGCGGCTACCTCGAGCTGGCGTTCAAGGTCGGCCGGAGCATCACCATCACCGGCTTCCAGGGCGCGTTCACCGACCGCACCTGGGACGCGGTGGACAACGAGCTGGAGCTCGCGCGCCGCGAGCGCGCCCCGAAGCTGCCCGACTCCTGCCAGGTGGCCACGGTGAAGCGGGTGCGCCGGATCGCCCCGGACGGCCCCGACGAGATCGTCGAGGTGGTGCTCGACGTCTCCGGGCTGGTGATGCGCTACCGGCCGGGCGACCACTGCTGCGTGCTGCCGCGTAACTCCGGCGAGCTCGTCGGACGGACCCTGCGGGCGCTCGGGCTGCGCGGCGACGAACCCGTCGAGCTGACCGGCGACTGGCTCGACTCGGCCAGGCTGCGCGGCGAGCCCACCACGTGCACGGCGCGCGAGCTGCTGCGACACGGCCAGCTCCGCCCGGTCGCCGAGGACACCGCCGCGGCACTGCTGGCGCTGCACGACGACCCGTGGCTCACCGGCCTGGTGCGCGACGGCGGCGCGAGCCGGTTCGAGCTGTGGGACCTGCTGCAGGTGCTGCGCCGGCGCGGGCTCGGCGCCGTGCCCGCCGACCGGCTGTGCTCGATCGTGGCGCCGCTGCGCCCGCGCCAGTACTCGATCTCGTCGGCATCCCCCGCACCCGACGGCGAGCTGCGGCTGACCGTCGCCAGGGTGCGCTACTCATCGGCCGGAGAGGACCGCGAGGGCACCGCGTCGGCGTTCCTGGCCACCGCCGAGCCGGGCACCCAGGTCCTGGTCCGGACCGAGCGGGCACCGAGGTTCACGCTGCCGGCCGACCCGGCCACGCCGATCGTGATGATCGCCGGTGGTTCGGGGGTGGCGCCGTTCCGCGGCTTCGTCGACCAGCGTTGCCGGCACGCCGACGCCGGGCCGGCCTGGCTGCTGCTCGGCCTGCGAACCAGCACCGACGTGCTCGAGTGCGACGAGCTGGCCACAGCGCGGTCGTCGGGCATGCTGCGGGTCGACGTCGCGCTGTCCCGGCCGGCCGCCGGGGCGCCGAGGCGGATCGGCGAGCTCCTCGGCTTCCCCGCCACCGCGCGCGCCCTGACCGGGCTGGTCGAGGGCGGCGCCCATGTGTACGTGTGCGGCGGGCAGGGCTTCACCAAGACGGCGTTGGCGGCGCTTGAAAGGACGCTGGGGGCCGAGCGGCTGGAGCGGCTGACGGCGCAGGGGCGGCTCGGCGTGGAGGCGTTCGCCGGCCACGACCCCGACGCCGAGCTGCCCGAGCTGGGCTGGTCGCGGATCGCCGAGCACAACGACGAGCGCAACGGCCGCTGGCTGGTGCTCGACGGCCGGGTCTTCGACGTCGAGCCGTTCGTCCGCCGCCACCCCGGCGGGGTGCGCATCCTGAGCAGCTGGGCCGGCACCGACGCCACCGAGGCGTTCAGCCGCTCGCACAGCGGCCGGGCCGACATCCGCGCCCTGCGCGAGCTGCTCGTGATCGGCCGGGTGCGGCCGACCGAACGGGCCGCCCACCGGGCCTGGGTGTCCGTGCTGCAGCTGGTCGTCGAGATGCAGAACGCGCTCGCCAACGACCAGGACCTGATCCGCACCACGACCACGCGCGACGATCGCGCGCCGCACCTGTCGCCGTACAACCTGCAACGTTCGATCGAGACCCACGAGCGCTTCCTGCGCACCTACCTCGACGTGCTGCTCGACGAGTCGTTCCCGAACATCTGGGCCGCGACCGCCGCCGACCTCGACGTACCGCACGAGGCCGGTTGGCTGGCCGAGAAGATCGCGCAGCTGCGGGCCGGCGACGACGCCCGCTGGCTGGAGGAGTGCGTGCCGGCGCTGCACCGCGCCCTCGACCACGCAGTTGCCGGCAGCCGTTCAGCCGGCGCACGTTCAGCCGGCGCACGTTCAGCCGGCAGCCGTTCAGCCGGCGGCGTGCTCCGGGCGTGCTCGGCGCTCGCCCGGCAGGACGGCCACGTGCTCGCCGAGATCAAGGCCGTGCTGTGCGCCGCCGTCGAGTCGTTCGAGCACGGCGCGCCCTCGGGGCAGGCGCTGGCCGGCTCGGCGGCCGCGCTGGTGGACGCCGTCGCCGCGTACCACCGCCGGCTGCACGCCGACCGGGCGCTGCTGGAGCTGTTCGACACGTGCCTGGCCGCCGGCTGACCCCCGGTCAGCCGAGATCGCGACGTTGCCGCCCCCTCTTTCGGGCACTTGGGGAGCTTCAGTTGCGGCTGCGCAACTGAAGCTCCCCAAGTGCCCGAAGTAGCCGGCCCGCGCTGAGCCGAATCCCTTCACTGTCACTGATAGTGGTCATGTCGCTATATTGTGCGACTTCAACGGCGAACAACACGCCTCTGGCGGTCTCTGCGGCGACGCGGTGGGCGTCATTCGCTTCGCTACAGGGATCGCCCACGCACGACCCGCTGGCGCACTGGAGGTGCGTCTCCAGCGCTCCTGATCGCCAGAGTGTGTGGCTCTTGTGCTGGGAGCGCCTTACCTGTGGCTGGCCGTGACGTCACCATGGCTACTTGCACCGGGCCCCTGCGGTGATCATGGCGCCGCAACCCATGCGGGGGCGGCGGGGCGGACGGGCACGGCCCGGGTCGCGTGATCGGTCATCAAACGGTTCAAGATCGTTGAAAGTGTGAGCCCACCATGCAGCATGAGCGCGAAAGTGCATGGTGACCGCACACTTTCGGTGATCTTGAACGGAGTTGAGCCGGGAGCGGCCGCCGGCCGACAGCGCCGCACCGATTCCCGCACCAGCCGCGACCGCTTGCCCACCATCGGTCACCCAAGCCCAGCGGGACCGGCCTGACCGGACGAGTCGACGGTTCGACCTCACCCGCCGCACACCCGCACCACACCGAATCAGAGGCCCGCCCGCCACCGGTCGACAGACCAGCCCTCCAGCGGAGCCGCACCCATCGCCAACTGTGTGAGGCCCCGTGCAGTTTCGCGCGCAGAATGCCCGGTGATCTCACACTTTTCGGTGATCATGGCCGCCGGCCGGCCGATCAGGGGACGGACCGTGCCTATCCCCACCGCACTGATGACCATCAGATGACCACGAAGGTCCGAAGGGCCGGACCGATTCGCCAGGCACCATGTTCGCTGTTTGGGTGCGGTGAGCCGCGCTGGGCGCCGGCGGGAACTCGTCAGGAGAGCGCCCGCCGGCAGGAGGTGCGTGGGCGTCATTCGATCCTTGTAGCGGAGCGAATGACGCCCACGTACCACGGCACGCGGTCAGTCGGAGCCGGTGTCGGTGGCCATCCGCTCGCGCAGGCTGCGGGGCCGCATGTCGGTCCAGACCTCGGCGATATGGGCCAGGCACTCGTCCTTGGTGCCGCTCTTGCCCTCGGCCCGCCAGCCCGCCGGCAGCTCCCGGTCGGCCAGCCAGATCGAATACTGTTCCTCGTCGTTGACGACCACCAGGTACGAGCGCGCGTCGGCGTCTTCGTCGGTCAAGGCAATCCTCACCAGTGATGAGCAGCGGTAACGGCCACGACCGGCCTCAACCGCGCCCCACCCGCTGGCGCTCGGCCGGCGGTCGCAGTTTAGCCGGCCCGGCGCCCGCGACGGCCGGCCGCGCCGTCCCAGTGAGCTCGTCGGCCAGCGAGACGAACGCGGCCACCGTGGCGCCCCAGGCGTAGCGCCCCGACCACACCCGGCAGGCCCTCGCCATGGCGGCTCGGCGCTCGCCGTCGGCCAGCAGGCTCTCGACGGCCGCGACGAACGAGTCCAGGTCGTCGGCGAGCAGCCCGGTGCTGCCATCGCGCACCGACTCCGCGACCCCGCCGGCGGACCGGTAGGCGACGGTCGGCACGCCGTGCGCGGCCGCCTCCATCACCACGATCCCCCAGCCCTCCTTGACCGACGGGCACAGATGCAGCCACGCCCGGTCCAGCACAGAATGCTTGGTCGCCTCGTCGACCCAGCCGCGGAACACCACCCGGTCGGCCACTCCGCACCGCTGCGCGTGGTCGCGCAGCGGCCGCAGCCACGGCCCCTGCCCCACCAGCTCCAGCTGCAGGTCCGGCCAGCGTTCCCGGAGCCGCGCAATGACCTCAATTGCGTGCTCGAGCCGCTTGTGCGGGGCCAGCCGGCTCACCGCGACCAGCAGCGGCTGCGCGCAGCGCCGGCCGGTTACCGCCGGGGCGGGCTCCAGCCCGTTGCGGACCACGGCCAGCCTGTCCGGGTCGACCCCGAGCCCGACGAGTCCGAGGCGGGTCGCCTCGGACACCGTGACGTAGCGGCACCGCCGGTAGAGCCGCGGCGCCAGCCACGACTCGATCCACCACCCGATCCGGCCCACCAGCGGCCCGAACACGATCCGCCACTGCTCGCGGTGCAGGTGGTGCACCAGCACGACGACCGGGCAGCGGGCCAGCAGCCGGCTCAGGAACGGCAGCCCGTTCTGGACGTCCACCACCAGGTCGGCGGGCGTTCGCAGCAGGAACAGCAACGCGTACAGATAGACGGTCAGGTCGTTGCCGCGGCGCCGGAACCGCACGCCGCCGACGGTCTGCTCGGCCGGCGCTCCCTCGTACGCCGAGCAGCACACCGTCACCCGGTAGCCGGCACCGGCCAGGCCGTGCGCCACGTGCTCGACGTAGCGCTCCGAGCCACCGCCCTGCGGGTGCCCCGTGTCGCGCCAGGTCAGGACGACGACGTGCTTTCCCATGCGCCTCTCCGCAGGTTGGTTACCGCGCGGTAGCCTGCCCGAGATCACCGATCAGCCACCGAACGGACTAGGAACCGAGCGCACCGATGGCGCCACAGTGCAGGTCGGGCAGGTCGGGCAGGTCGGGCAGGTCGGGCCTTGCCCGATCCGTCCGGCTGTTCCGGGCCTTCCGGCACGAGCAGACCGATCCCGACCGCTTCTACCGGGCGCTCGCCGCCGACTCGGTCACCCAGCTGAGCCGCTACGTGGCGCTGCCCGGCAAGGTGCTGCTCGACGTCGGCGGCGGGCCCGGGTACTTCGCCGACGCCTTCCGCGCCGCCGGCGCCCGCTACGTCGGTGTCGACCCCGACGTCGGCGAACTGTCCGCGCGCGGCGAACCGGCCGCGGGCATGATCCGGGCGAGCGGCACCGCCCTGCCGGTGCGCACCGCCAGCGTGGACGTCTGCTACTCGTCCAACGTCCTGGAGCACGTCGACCGGCCGTGGGCGATGGCCGCCGAGATGGTGCGGGTGACCAGGCCGGGCGGCACCGTGTTCGTCTCGTTCACCCCGTGGCTGTCGCCGTGGGGCGGCCACGAGACCGCGCCGTGGCACTACCTGGGCGGCCACCGGGCCCGCCGCCGCTACGCCCGCCGGACCGGCCGGGAGCCCAAGAACCGCTTCGGCGAGTGCCTGTTCGCGGTGTCGGTCGCCGACGCGCTGCGCTGGGCGCGCCGCTGCCCCGACGCGGCCCTCGTCGATGCGCTGCCCCGCTACCACCCGTGGTGGGCCAAACCGCTCGTCCACGTCCCAGGCGTTCGCGAGGTCGCCCTCTGGAACCTGGTCGTCGTGCTGCGCCGCAGCTCCGGCTGAACGGCCGGCCTACTGCGGCTGCAGCTCACGATGCCGCGGTGGAGTTTGCGCGCCCGGGGCCGCCGTGCCGCCGTTGCCGAACAGCACCAGGCCGAGACCGGCGAGCAGCAGCACCACCCCGCCGATGAGGAGCACCAGCGGGCCTACGGTCCGAACCAGGCGAAGCTGGGAGCGGGCCTCCTCGGCGTCCGCGGCGGCGTTGCGGACGGTCTCGTCGGTGAAGCCGAGGAAGCCGGAGAACAGCGTCAGCCGCGGCCGGCCGCTGGAGTCCCGCAGGGTCTGGTCGACGTCCTCGGTGCCCTTGACGATGATGCCGCTGTACGGCTCGACCCAGACGGTTCGGGTGTTCTCGTAGTAGCGGCCCATCGTCACCGTCCTGACGCCGGGCTGGCCGACCAGGGAGCCCGGCACCTGCCGGTCCTCGATCTTGGTCAGCGGGATCTTCTGCTCGAACCGGTACGTCTCGACGCCCTCGACCGTCTCGGTGCCGACGAAGCGCATCGTCTCCGCCTGCTTGGTGAAGTTGTCGAAGTACTGGTAGTCGCGCTGCTCCGTGTTGAACGGGAACTTGTAGGCCAGGCCGTCATGCTCGACCCGGTCGTTGGGGTCGATCGAGTTGTCGTCCTCGTTGTCCTCGATGCCCTCGCCGGAGCACGGCTGGACGGCCTCGTTGGTGTGCCGGTCGAGGCACAGGTGGTCGAGGCTCGCCGAGACGAGCACCCCGTCGGTGTCCTCGATGACGACCCCGACGTCCCACACCATCACGCTGCCATCCGGCTTGGCCTCGGGAGCAGTCGGGTCACCACGCACCAGCCTGGTGGCGGTCACCTCGACGTCCGACTCGGCCTGGGTCTGGCCCGGCAGCTTCGACGGGTAGAACACCGTCATGCTCTCGCCGGTGGAGATCGACTCCGACTGCTGGTTGAGCGGCACGACCGCCAGCCGCGGGTAGGCGTAGAACCGCAGCAGCAGGCCGAGCACTATGCCGAACACGCCCAGGCCAACCAGGACGAAACCGACGATTCGCCGCATTGCGAAACCTCCCCGCCGCGTGTGCGGAGGTTGTCGTAACCAGATGGGTCGGCGTGACCTTACCGGACAGTAATCATGGAGGGCTCCTCCGGCCGGGTGAGTCGGGGGCCGCGAGCCGGTGGCTTTCGCGCTGCGACTACGGTTACCTGGCGTGCCGGCCTTCCCACTCCTGGGGCGCCCCTGGATACGGGGCGCGATCGGGGTGGCGCTGTTCCTGGCCGCCGGGGAGGCGATCGGCCGGATGGGCCTGGTCAGCCGCGAGGACCTGCCCCCCACCTCGGACGTGCTGCGCGCCCTGTGGCAGATGGTGGCCGTGGAGGGGTTCGGTTCCGACGTCCTGATCACCACCGGGAACTGGCTGCTCGGCCTGGCCGTCGCCATCGCGATCGGCGTGCCGGCCGGGCTGCTGCTCGGCAGCGTGCCGATCCTGAACTCGGCCTCCCGGCTGGCGATCGACTTCCTGCGGCCGATTCCCTCGGTGGCGCTGATCCCGCTGGCGATCCTGGTCTTGGGCACCGGGACCGAAATGCGGGTGTTCGTCATGGTCTTCGCCGCGATCTGGCCGATCCTGTTCAACACGATCTACGGCCTGATGGAGGTCGACCCGCTGGCCAAGGAGACGGCACGCAGCTTCGGCGCCGGCCGGATCCGCGTCGCGCTCACCGTCTCGCTGCCGTCGGCCGCGCCGTTCATCCTGACCGGGATCCGGCTGGCGGCCACGATCGCGCTCATCCTGGAGATCACCGCCGAGCTGCTCGGCGGCGGTGGCGCCGGCGGGATCGGGAAGGTCATCAACGTCGCGACCGGCGGCTTCGGCCGGATGGATGTCGTGCTCGCGGCGACGCTCGTGGCCGGCGTGATCGGCCTGCTGGCCAACACGATGCTCGAGTACGTCAGCCGGCACGGGTTCGCCTGGGCGCACACCGGGGCGCCGTCGTGAGGCGTGCGGTGGTGCTGCGGCACCGGCTCGCGCAGCTGGTCACGCTCGTCGTGCTGGTCGGCGCCTGGGAGCTGGCGACCAGGCTCGCCGAGGAGCCGTTCTTCCCGCGACCCAGCGTGATCGTGAAGAACATGCGCGAGCTGTGGCTGTCCGGCCCGCCGTCGCAGCTGCTGCTGACCGAGAACGTCAGCGAGGACATCGTGCCGAGCCTGACCCGGCTGCTCGGCGGCTGGGCGATCGCGGCCGTGATCGGCATCTCCGTCGGCATCGCGCTCGGCCGCATCGGCTGGCTCGTCGACTTCGTCGGCCCGCTGCTGCACTTCCTGCGCGCCGTGCCGCCGCCGGCGCTGCTGCCGGTGTTCATCGTGATTCTCGGCCTGAGCACCACCATGCAGCTCGCCGTGATCGCCTTCGGGGTGATCTGGCCGATCCTGCTCAACACGATCGACGGCGCCCGTTCCGTCGAGGGCACCCAGGTCGACACGGCCAGGGTGTTCCGGGTCAGCCCGCTTCGCCGGCTGTTCGGCGTCGTGCTCCCGGCAGCTTCGCCGAAGATCTTCGCGGGGCTGCGGATCAGCCTTTCGCTAGCGCTGATCCTGATGGTCATCTCCGAACTCATCGGCACCACCGACGGCCTCGGCCGCGCGCTCGAGGACGCCAAGGGCGAGTTCTCGATCGCCGACATGTGGGCGGTCGTCGTGCTGCTGGGAATCTTGGGCTACGTGCTCAACGCCCTGCTGCTCGCGGTCGAGCACCGGGTGCTGCGCTGGCACCGCGCATCCAGGGCGCTACAGTCTGAGCAGGGCTGATCGTCAATGATGACGTTAGGTAACACCCGTGCCCGACCCGGTTACACCGGGCCGTTCGGTCAGGTAATCTGCGGGCCGCTCGGGGATCGAACTAATTACAGGGAGAACTAGTGCGTCGTCCTCTGTTGCGAGGCCTGCTCGCGCTGTCGCTGGTCCCGCTGCTTGCGCTCGCCGCGTGTGGCAACGACTCGCCGGCGGCGTCCGACTCGGCAGGCGGCTTGGAGAAGACCGATATCAAGGTTGGCGTGTTGCCGGTCCTCGGCGTGGCCCCCTTCTACATCGCCCTCGAGAAGGGCTACTTCAAGGACGAGGGTCTCAACGTCACCCCGGAGGTGTTCAAGAGTGGCGCCGACGCCATCCCGGCCATGACGGGTGGCTCGATCGACACGGTGTTCACGAACTACATCTCGCTGTTCACGGCCCAGGCCAAGGGGGTCGCCAAGTTCCGGGTCATCGCCGAGGCTTCCAACTCGGCGCCGAACAGCTTCGGCATCTATGTCATGCCCAACTCACCGATCAAGGAAACCAAGGAGCTGACCGGTAAGAAGATCGGCGTCAACGCGCCGAACAACATCGCCACCGTGCTGGTCAACGAGACCCTCAAGAGCGCGGGCGTGGACAGCAAGTCCGTCGAGTACGTGGTCGCCCCGTTCCCCCAGATGGGTGGCCTCATGGAGCGCGGTGACGTCGAGGCGGCCATGCTGCCGGAGCCGTTCATCACCCAGCTGTCCATCCAGCTCGGCATCAAGCGCGTCGCCGACGCCGGCGTCGGCACCCTCGACGGCCTGCCGATCGACGGCTACGCCGCCACCGAGGGCTGGGTGAAGCAGAACCCGAAGACCGCGGCCGCCTTCCAGCGCGCCATCCAGCGCGCCGCCGGCACCGCCGCTGACCGCTCCGAGGTCGAGAAGGTCGTGCAGGGCTACGCCAAGGTCGACAAGAACACCGCCGCCCTGGTGGCCCCGCTGCAGTACCCGACCTCGATCAACCCGACGCGGCTGCAGCGCGTGGCCGACCTG
>DASSUA010000662.1:0-8004 GCA_035707525.1 Pseudonocardiaceae bacterium | reverse complement strand
CGGCACTCGGCGGGCCGGCGAGCCGGGCACGGTGGGTTTCGACCAGATCCGGCCCGGCGACTGCCTCGACCAGCTGCCGGACACCTCGGACATCGACCAGGTGCCGCGGGTGGCGTGCGAGGACCCGCACGACGAGGAGGTGTACACAATCGTCGACCTCGGTGACGGTCCGTGGCCCGGAGCCGAGGCGGTCAACGCACGGGCCGCCCAGCTGTGCTCGATCACGGCCGAGCCGTTCCTCGGCGTCTCCGCGGAGGCCACCGAGCTGGTGCTGCGGTGGTACCAGCCGGTCGAGGAGGTTTGGAACTACGGCGACAACACCGTGCTGTGCATCGCGGCCGACCCGAGCGGCAAGACGACCGGCTCGCTGCGCGACAGTCGCCGTTAGCGGGCCGCTACGTAGCAGGCTGCTGGCCCGGCCGTTAATTCACGCGCCTCCTGCCGGCGCGGTTGACACGATGTGCGCCATGTCCACTGCCAGCCTCGCCGCCATGGTCGAGTCCGAGCTCGCGACGCACGATTTCTCCGGCGTCGTGCACATCTCGGTCGGTGACGAGCCGGTCTTCGCCGCCGCCTACGGTCTGGCCGATCGGGCTGCCGGCGTGGCGAACACCGTCGACACCCGCTTCGGCACCGCATCGGCGACCAAGTTCCTCACCGCGCTGGGCATCGGCGCGCTGATCGACGACGGCCGGCTGACGATGGCGACGCGCCTGGTCGACGTCGTGTCGGCGCCGCTGCCCGGCATCGACCCGCAGGTGACGATCGGGCAGCTGCTCAACCACACCTCGGGCGTATTCGACTACCTCGACGAGGACCTGTTCCCCGACGCCGAGGACTTCCGGCTGCCGATCCCACCCGCGAGGCTGCTGCGTCCGAGCGACTACCTGCCGATGCTCACCGGGCCCCAGAAGTTTCCCCCTGGCACCCGGTTCAACTACTGCAACGGCGGCTACGTAATGCTCGGGCTGGTGATCGAGGAACTGACCGGGTCGTTCCACGACCACCTGCAGCGGCGGGTCCTGACGCCGTGCGGGATGCTGCGCTCCGGCTTCTTCCGGCTCGACCAGCTACCGCCGGACACCGCGATCGGCTACCTCTCAGACGGCGTCAGGACCAACACCGACCTGCTGCCGGTGGTCGGCGGACCCGACGGCGGAATGTTCACCACCGCGGGCGACCTGCAGCGGCTCTGGCGCTGCTTCCTCGCCGGGCAGGTGATCTCGGCACCGTTGGTCACCGCGTTCTCTACCATGACCGCCCGCTCCGAGGGCGACTTCGGCTACGGATACGGCCTGTGGATCCGCGACGACGGCGAGCACCCACCGGTGCGTTTCATCCAGGGTAGCGACGCCGGGGTTTCGATCCAGTCGAGCCTCTACGAACCCAGGACGGTCCTCACCGTCGCCGCCAACAGCACCGACGGCGCCTGGCCCGTCAACAAGGCAGTCAGGAAGCTGGTCCAGGACCATCTGGTGTGACCTGCGCGCTCACGCGCCCGGGTCGTCAGGTTGCTCTGCCGCCGCACTGCCCGCCGACAGGCCGACCAGCCGCTCGCTGACCTGCCACAACCGCTCCGCCGCAGCGGTGTCGTACGACCTGCTGCTGGACTTGCGCGGCTTTCGGTTCGCGAAGTAGCGGCCCGTCACTCCCTCGACCTCGGGTGCCGAGGCCAGGTAGATCGACGTGGCCGCGCCCCGCTGCGGCGACTTCATGAACGGCCGCATCACCGGCAGCAGCACCCGTTGCCAGCGCGCCGGGTCCTCCGCGCCGAACGCGGTCCGGACCACGCCGGGGTGCAGCACGTTCGCGGTCACGCCGGTGCCGTCCAGGCGCCTGGCCAGCTCGTAGGTGAACATCACGTTGGCCAGCTTCGACTGGTTGTAGGCCCGCTGGCCGGAGAAGTCGCGCTCGCCCTGCAGGTCGGCGAAGTCGATCCGGCCCATCAGCTGCGCGCCCGAGGACACCGTGACGATCCGGGCCGGCGCGCTCGCCTTCAACCGGTCCAGCAGCAGCTCGGTGAGCAGGAACGGCGCCAGGTGGTTGACCGCGAACGTGTGCTCGAGGCCGTCGACGGTGACGTGCCGGGTGGCCCAGAACCCGCCGACGTTGTTGACCAGAACGTCCAGCCGCTGGTAAGCCGCGAGCACGTCGCTGGCCAGCCGGCGCACCTGGGCAAGCGAGGACATGTCCGCGACGAAGCTGTCGATCGCGGGGTTGCCGGTGGTGGTCGCCAGGTGTTCAGCGGCGGCCACGCACCGCCGCTCGTCGCGTCCGACGATGCCGACCCTGGCGCCGAGCCGCGCCAGCCCCACCGCGGTGGCCAGGCCGATGCCGCCGGTGCCGCCGGTGATCAGCACGATCTTGCCGGCCAGCTGGCCGGTGCTGCTGGTCATGTCTGCCATCTCTCCACCAGCTCAGCGCACGATCTTGACGTTGAACATCGGGGTGTTCAGCGAGCCCATCAGCCGCAGCCACAGCGGCAGGAACATCTCGGTCCCGCGGGCACTGCTGATGTCGCCGAGATCGACGACGTCGGTGTGGCCGAAGTCGGCCAGCAGGCCGGTCACGACCTTCTTGGCGTCGGCGTCGTTGCCGGCCACGAACACGGTGTGCTGCCCGTCGGCGAGCTGTTGCGGATTGACCATCAGCGCGGCGGTCAGCGTGTTGAGCGCCTTGACCACCCGCAGGCCCGGAAATGCGGCCTGGATCTGCTCGCCGAGGCTGTCGGTGTCCTTGACGAACAGCGTGGGCGGGAAGCCGCGGGAGAAGTCGAGCGGGTTCGAGATGTCCAGCAGGACCTTGCCGGCCAGGTTGTCCGCACCGGCGGCGGTCAGCGCGGCAAGCGACACGCCGCCCGAGGTCGCGTTGACGATCAGTTCGGCGTCCGCGGTCGCCTCCGCGAACGGGGCCAGCCGCACGTCGTCGCGCCCGGCCGCCCAGGCCGCGTACGGCGGGTTGCCCATGCCGTCCGGCTCGGATCGCGCCATCGTGGACGCGACGTCCCTCGTGCCAACCGTCACCTCGTGGCCAAGCTCGGCGAGCCGCCCGGCAAGCGCCTGGCCCACCATGCCCGTGCCCAGCACTGCGATCTTCATTCGAAGCTCCTCTATCGGTCTGCCAACGGCCAGCCCGGCCGTTCCGCGAGTCAAGTTAACAGACAGGTCTGTCTAGTGCAATCGCCGGGGTTAGGCCACCGCGCCCAAGACCGCGCACTTGGGGAGCTTCAGTTCCACATACGACGCTAAGACTCCCCAAGTTGGGCGCGTTGGGCGCGTTGGGCGCGTTGGGCCCGTTGGGCCCGTTGGGCGCGTTGGGCGCGTTGGGCGCGTTGAGCCGTTGGGCCAGCTGGGCGGGGTCGGGCGAGTTGAGCGGGATGGACAGACGGGTCTGTACCATATGGGTCGCGCGCCGTTCGATCGGAGGTGGCATGGCGATCCGGAACACCGCCCAGCCGGCCCGCGAGCGCATCCTGAACACCGCGTTCCGGCTGTTCTACGCCCACGGGCCGCGCGGGGTCGGCATCGACACCGTCATCGCCGAGTCCGGGGTCGCGAAGGCCACCCTCTACAAGCACTTCCCGCGCAAGGACGACCTCGTGCTCGCCTACCTCGACAAGGTCGACCAGGGCTGGTTCGGCCAGCTGCGCGCCGCCGCCCGCGCCGCTGGCGACGACCCGCGTGACCAGCTGGTCGGCATGTTCGACGCGCTCGGCAACGCCGCCCGGCGCGACGGCTTCCACGGCTGCGCGTTCATCAACGCCGCCGCCGAGTCGAACTGCGGCAGCGACGTGCACGCCCGCACCGTCGAGCACAAGAACGTCGTGCGCGCCTGGGTGGCCGACCTCGCCCGCCGGGCCGGCGCGCCGGACCCCGACCGCCTGGCCCGCCAGCTCACCCTTCTCATCGACGGCGGCCTGGCCGCGGGCGTCCTCGACTCCGACCCGGACACGCCCGCCGCCGCCAAGTCCGCCGCCCAGGCCCTCGTCAGCGCCGCCTGCCCGCCGCCTGATCGTCACGGAAGTTGATCACGAAGTCACCGTGGGCGAGGTCTACCGTCGCCTGGGATGGCGACGAACTGGGCCGGCAACGTGACCTACACCGGGCGGGTGCACCGGCCGGCGTCGATCGATGAGCTGCGGCGGCTGGTGGCGGGCAGCGCGCGGATCCGGGCACTGGGCAGCGGGCACTCGTTCAACCGGATCGGCGACGGCCCTGGTGAGCTGGTGTCGCTCGAGGGGCTGCCGCCGGTGATCGAGCTCGACACCGCCGGCGCGGCGGTCACGGTCGCCGCCGCGGTTCGCTACGCCGCCCTGGCGCCGCGCCTGCACGCCGCGGGCCTGGCGCTGGCCAACCTCGGCTCGCTGCCGCACGTCTCGGTCGGCGGTGCGTGCGCCACGGCGACCCACGGCTCCGGCGAGCACAACGCAAACCTGTCCACCGCGGTCCGCGCGATCGAGCTGCTGACCGCCGACGGCGACCTGCTGACGGTCGACCGGTCCACCGATGGCTTCGACGGGATGGTCGTCTCGCTCGGCGCCCTCGGCGTCGTCACGGGGCTGACCCTGGCCACCGTGCCGGCCTTCGAGGTCAGGCAGTACGTCTACGAGGACCTGCCGTTCGACACACTCGACGACCGGCTCCTGGGCGCCGCGTACAGCGTGAGCCTGTTCACCACGTGGGCGAGCCCGCGGTTCGAGCAGGTGTGGCTCAAGCACCGTGTCGATCCACAGACGGCCGAGCCACAGACGGCAGAGCCACAGACGGCCGAGCCACAGACGGCCGAGCCACAGACGGCCGAGCCGGACCCGCCGTGGCCCGGCGCGAGGGCCGCGACCGGTCAACGGCACCCGATCCCCGGCCAGCCGGCTGCCCGCTGCACCGGGCAGCTCGGCGTGCCGGGGCCGTGGCACGAGCGGCTGCCGCACTTTCGCCCGGGGTTCGTCCCGAGCAGCGGCGACGAGCTGCAGTCCGAGCACTTCGTGGCGCGCGCCGACCTGATCGCCGCGCTGGACGTGCTCGACGGCATCCGCGCCGTGGTCGCGCCGGTCGTGCAGGTCAGCGAGATCCGCACGGTCGCGGCCGACGGCCTGTGGTTGAGTCCCTGCTACCGGCGCGACAGCGCGACGATCCACTTCACCTGGCGCCCGGAGCCGGCCGCCGTGCGGGTCGCGATCGACGCCGTCGAGGACCGGCTCGCCCCCTTCGACGCCAGGCCGCACTGGGGCAAGCTGTTCGGCTCCCGCGGCGAGCTCGCGATCGGCCGGTACGAGCGGCTCGCCGACTTCCGGCGGCTGCTCGGCCGGTTCGATCCCGCCGGCAAGTTCGGCAACCCTTTCGTCGACCGGCTCGTCCACCGGTCTGGACCTGGTTGACCTTGCCCCGGTGCTGGACAGTGGCAGGGTGAGCGCGAAGCCCGATGCCTACTCCGCCGCCCTGGACCGCGCGGTGACCCACGCCCGCCCGTGGCTGGAGTCACTGCCCGACCGCCCGGTTCCGCCGCGAGTCGACGCCGACGAGCTGCGGGAAGGGCTCGGCGGCCCGCTGCCGGAGGCGCCGAGCGAACCGGCCGGCGTGGTCGACCTGCTGGCCGGGCTGGCCGAGCCCGGGCTGATGGCGATGCCGTCCGGGCGGTTCTTCGGCTGGGTCATCGGCGGCACACTGCCCGCGGCACTGGCTGCGGACTGGCTGGTCAGCGCGTGGGACCAGAACAGCGGCCTGCGGTTCGCCGCCCCGGCGACCGTGGCCGCCGAGGAGGCCGCCGCCAGCTGGCTGCTGGACCTGCTCGGCCTGCCCGGCGACGCCGGCCTCGGCTTCGTCACCGGGGCCACGATGGCCAACTTCACCGGGCTCGCCGCCGGCCGCCAGCACGTGCTCGGCGAGGTGGGCTGGGACCTGGACCGGTTGGGGCTGGCCGGGGCGCCGCGGGTGCGTGTCCTGGTCGGAGCGCAGCGGCACGAAACCGTCGACCTCGCCCTGCGCTACCTGGGCCTGGGCGAGCCGCTGGCGGTCGCCGCCGACGACCAGGGCCGGATCCGGCTGGACGCGCTCGCGGACGCGCTGTCCGGCGCCCAGGCACCGACGATCGTCTGCCTGCAGGCCGGCAACGTGCACTCCGGCGCGTACGACCAGCTGGGCGCGGCGACCGCGCTGGCCCACGAGCACGGCGCCTGGGTGCACGTGGACGGGGCCTTCGGGCTGTGGGCGGCCGCCTCGCCCCGGCTGCGCCACCTGCTGGACGGCCACCACGCCGCGGACTCGTGGGCCACCGACGCCCACAAGACCCTCAACGTGCCCTACGACTGCGGCATCGCCGTCGTGGCGAGGCGCCCGGCCATGCGCGCGGCGATGGGGCTGCGGGCGAGCTACCTCATGCACTCCGAGGAGCACGGTGACCCGTTCGACCGGGTGCCCGAGGTGTCGCGCCGGGCCCGCGGGGTGCCGGTGTGGGCGGCGTTGCGGTCGCTTGGCCGGACCGGCGTCGCGGAGCTGGTCGAGCGGCTGGCCCGCAACGCCCGGGCCCTCGCCGCCGGCGTCGGAGCGATCCCCGGTGCCGAGGTGCTCAACGACGTCGTCTTCACCCAGGTCTGCGCGGCGTTCGGGGACGACCGGCGGACCCGGGAGGTCACCGTCCGGCTGCTGGCCGAGGGCACCGCGTGGATGTCCGGCTCGCGCTGGCGCGACCGCGATGTGCTGCGGATCTCGGTGAGCAACTGGTCGACCGACGACCAGGACGTGACGGCGTCGGTCGACGCCGTGCGGCGAGCGGCGGCCTTGCGCGGGTCGCGATGACGGCCATGACCTCCGAACGGGACTCGGCCCGGACCACCTTGAGCTGCGAGCTGCTCAAGGCCGAAAAGGACGGCGTTCACCAACAACATCCCGCCGGCAGCGCTGACCGCGCTGGCCGAATCGCACAACATCCTCGACCTCACCGCCTACGGCAGGCAGCAGGACTGGGAGGACTCGCCGCCCGGCTGGCCGCAGCACCCCACCTACGGGTAGCCGTTACCAGACGTCGCCGTCGCGCCAGTCGCAGATGAGCTCACCGGTCAGGTCTAGCGGCACGGCGCCCGGCAGCACGTAGACGCCGCCGTCCTCGTCCGGCGTGGCGACGACCCCGGACGGGGTGAGCGCGCCCGACCGGCCCTGCCAGAGCCGCCAGCCGCGGGCGGCGTAGAAGCCGGCGGCCTGCTCGGTGGTGCTGAGCGCGCCCAGCTCGTAGCCGCCGCGTATGAGGCGCTCCAGCTCGGCCATCAGCGCGGCGCCGAACCCGCGTCCCCGCCGGGACCCGAGCACCCCGAGGGACTCGACGTAACCGGTGCGAAGGGCCCGCCCGCCGTGCAGCAACCGCCGCTGGATCAGCGAGGCGTGCCCGACCAGTTCGGTGCCGTCGCGCAGCAGGACGTGCATCCCGCCCAGGCTGTGCTCCCAGTCGTGGTCGTCGAACTCGCCCGCGAAGACCCGGTCGAGCAGGTTGCGTACCGCGCGCAACGTGCCGCCGTCCAGGTCGGCCGTGTGCGCCAGCTGCGCTTGTGCCACGGCCGCCATCCTTACGTGGGTTCAGGGAGGGCGCCGTTGCGGGGGATGCTGGTGCGTGACCTCTGATCGAGTTTCGGGTGTGGCGCAGGCGGCAGTGAAAAGCAGCGGCCCGGCGAAGACCGTGCTGGCGGCCGCCGTGCTGGCCGCGGTCCTGATGGCCTGCGACGGCGGTGGCGGTGGTGGTGGTGGCGGCGGTGGCGGCGGCGGCACGGGGACCGGGGCCACCGGCACGCCGGCCCGGTCCGGCACGCAGGCGACGACCACCGCGGAGCGATCGGATGCGGTCGCGGCCTGCCCGGTGACTCCCGGATCCGCGGACGCGGGGCCGGTGCTGACGACGGCTCCGACGAACGGCCTGCCCACGTCGCAGATCGCGGGCGAGCGGCTGGTGATCGCGGCCCAGGTGCTCGACGCCGGATGCGGGCCGGCGGCCGGGGCGAACGTGACCGTCTGGCACACCGAC
>DASSUA010000661.1:0-3283 GCA_035707525.1 Pseudonocardiaceae bacterium | reverse complement strand
CCGGCAGCAGCGCGTAGTACGCCGCGACCGCCTCCTGCAGTTGCTGGGCGGACGGCTTGGGCAGCGGCGGGGGCGTGGTCGTCGGCGTGCTGGCCACGGTCGTCGCCACGGGTGCGGCGGTGGACCGGTCGGCCTGGGTCGACGAGCGCCGTGGGGTGTCGCGGGTCGCGGCGTACGCCAGCAGCCCGGTCAGTAGCACCAGTGTCGCGATGATCGCGATCGGGATTGCCCTGGACCGCGAGCGGGGCGGCTCCGGCTTGGAGACCGGCGGCCCGCCCGGGGGGGACGGCGGACCCGGCGGCAGCGGCGGCATGCCGACCCTGGTGTGCTGCACGGGCGGGCCGTGGGTAGCAGTGCCGGACGGAGAAGCCAGCCTGGTGGTCGGGTCCTGATGGCCGCCGGGCAGCCTGGGGGCCGTGTCCAGCAGGCCCCGGGCGTGCGCGGCGGTGGGTCGCTGCGCCGGGTCCGGCCGCAGCAGCTGCATCAGCGGCCCGGTCAGCGGCCCGGCGTGCAGCGGTGGCCGGACGGCCCCGGCTGCGACCTGGTGCAGCAGCGCGAGCGTGTTGTCGCTGAGGCCGAACGGTGGCTCACCCTCGACGGCGGTGTAGAGCGTGGCGCCGAGGGAGAACACGTCGGAGGCGGGCGTCGGATCGCTGCCCCGGGCGATCTCGGGTGCGAGGTAGGCCGGCGTGCCGGCCAGCACACCGGTCCTGGTCACGGTGACGTCGTCGGTGGCGTGCGAGATGCCGAAGTCGGTCAGCTTGACGACGCCGCGGTCACCGAGCAGCACGTTGCCCGGCTTGATGTCGCGGTGCACGATGCCGGCCGCGTGCGCCGCCGCCAGCGCATTCGCGACCTGCCGGCCGATCATCGCGACCTCCGCCGGCGGCAGCGGGCCGTGCTCCATCAGCACGGCGGCCAGGCTCTTGGACGGCAGGTACTCCATCACCAGCCATGGCTGGCCGTCGTGGTCGGCGACATCGAAGACGGCGACCGCGTTGGGGTGGTGCAACCTCGCGGCGATCCGACCCTCGCGCATGATGCGCTGCTTGGCCTCCTCGGCGGTCTCGGCGTCCAGGCCCGGCGAGACCACCATCTGCTTGACGGCGACGGCGCGCCCGAGCCGCTCGTCGACGGCCTTCCAGACCACGCCCATCGCGCCGGCGCCGATGCGCTCGTCGAGCCGGTAGCGGTCGGCGACCAGAACGGCTGGCTGAGTCACGATGACAAGGGTAGGGGCTCCGGTTTGCCGTGCCGGAGGCACCGGCACGGCAGCAACGGCATCAGCCGGGCTTCAGCCGAAGACGGCCGAGAGCAGCTGGGCGCGCAGGATGCGCGGCTTGGCCCCGCCGCGGAGCTCCAGACGCTGAACCGTGATCACCTTGCGGTCGTCGGTGCGCAGGTACGTGACCTGGACCTGGACCGCGTTCCGGTCGACCAGCTCGGCGCTGTCCACGGTCGCCGCCTCGACCTGCGACCAGGCTTGCGCGAAGGACTCCGCGTCGCCGCCCTGCAGCGAGCTGTCGAGCATCGCGAACGCGCGCTCCGGATCGGTCGTCACCAGCGCGTAGAACTCCTGCACCGGGTCAAGCAGCCGGCACAGTGTGGGATCGGTCACCTGCAGCGTGGCACACAGCCGCTCGCCGTCCACGCTGGCCGCCGCCGCCGTCGAGCCGCTCGCCGGCTCCGTGGCGCCGGCCGCCGATCCGGTCGAGCTCGGCTGCGTGCCGTCAGCCGGCGTGCCGTTGTCTTCGGTGGCGTCGGCCTCTCCCGGGTCGCCCTGGGCCGAGCTCTCGCTGCCGCCCGTGCCGTCCATGCCGCCCGTGCCGTCCATGCCGCCGTCCGGCCGCCACCCCTGCTGTCCGGAGCCGGTGGCGTTGGCCTCCTCGATGGCGGAGGAGATCACGTCCGGCCGGAACACCTTCGAGCCCGCGATCGTGGGTGGGGCGCCCTGAACCGGATCCGCCGGACCGGTCGGTGACCGCACGACGCTCATCACGACCAGCAGCACCGCGGCCGTCACGACCACGGCGGTGATGGCACCCAGCACCGCGACGAGCCTGTTGCCGCGCTTCTCCTGCAGGGGGAAGACCGGTGCGGGTCTGGCACGGTTGGCGGTCACCGGGTACGAGCTGTCGGCACGGTGGTTACGACCGTGATCGGGCACGTGGGTCACCTTCCGGGAAGTGTGGGCGACTACCAATACCCCATTCGCCCGGCAGGGCGCCATTTATGTTTCGGCAAGCGGTCGATCAACCTCGGTGAGCGGAAAGCAGCTCCGCCCGCACGATCTTCGGGGAGGGGCCGTCGCTGACGACGAGCAGCTGTTCGGTTCGCAGCAGCGTCGCGTCCGGCCAGGCGATCGTCACCACGGCCCGCACGACGCCGCCCTCGCCGCCCTCCAGTTGGGGCACCTCGACGATGACGGTGGACCAGCTCCTGATGAACAGCTCCCGGCTGTCGCCGCGCATCTCGGGGCCGAGCAGGTCGTACGAACGGTCCGGATGGGCCTCCAGCGACTCGAAGAACAACCGGACGAACTTGCGGACCTCCTCGGCCTCCGGTGCCGAGCCGCTTGAGTCCACCTCGGGACCGACGTCCACCAGCAGCGCGGCGCGTGCCTCGTCCTGCGGCTGTAGCGAACCGCCCGACCGGCTCGGGCTCACCGGCGGTGGGCCGGCTGGCGGCGACGGGACTAGCGCCGGATCCAGCAGCCCACCGGCGAGCTGCCGGTTGAGCAGGTCCGGCCGGACGACCGTCGGACCGTCGATCTTGCCAGGCCCGATCATCGGAGTGGAGGGCACCAGCCGGTCCGAGCCCTCGCCGCCGAGCACGGAGAAGGCCGCGACGACCCCGCACAGCAGCATCGTGGTGGTCGCGAACATGATCGTCCTGGCCAGCCGGTGGGACGTGCGCGGTTCGACCGCCGTGTCGACCGGATCGATCACGGCCGGCAACAGCGATCCGGTGGTCTCGGCCGGCGCCTGGGAATCGTCGGTGTCGCCTGGCCCGGGTCCGTATGCGCTCGCCTCGGCAGCCTCGCGCTCCTGGATCGCGGACACGTTCGCCTTCTCCGCCGGCGCCGTTCTGGCCAGCAGGTCGGCGACCGACACCGCCTCGGCATTCGTGCCGTGACGACCGCGGCGGATCGGTGGTCGGTCCACGTCGGGCTGCCTTCCGGTGGAGGTGTCCATGACAACTCGTACCCCGTCGGTGGCTGTTTGCGCTAGCCCCCGCGATGGTCGTCTACTGGAACGGCTTGTTGCCTCCAGGGTCCTGGAGT
>DASSUA010000660.1:0-2317 GCA_035707525.1 Pseudonocardiaceae bacterium | reverse complement strand
GTCTGGTTGCCCTGCTCCGGCGGCTGGCCGACCCGCGCGTTGAGGCGGCGGTTCGGATTGCTCGGCCCGCCCGGTGCGTCCGGCTGGCCCTCGTAGAGCTGCCCACCGTAGGGCGGGTCGGTGAACCAGATGCTGCCGTCCGGGTGGGCCGCCGCGTCGTTTGGCGAGTTGAGCCGCTTGCCCTCCCATGCATCGGCGATGACGGTCGCCGAGCCGTCCAGCTCGTAGCGGACGACGCGGCGGGTCAGGTGCTCGCAGGAGATCTGGCGACCCTGGAAGTCGAACGTGTTGCCGTTGCTGTTGTTCGACGGGCTGCGGAAGACGCTCACGTGGCCGTCGTCTTCCGACCAGCGCATCTGTCGGTTGTTGGGGATGTCGCTCCACACCAGGAAGCGGCCGACGCTGCTCCAGGCCGGCCCCTCCGACCACAGCGCGCCGGTCCACAGGCGTTGGATCGGCGCGTTGGGTTGCCGGAGGCTGTTGAACAGGGGGTCGATGGTGAGGACGTCGGGGTCGGTGAAGTAGACGTTCGGCGGCGCGCCGGGCCCGAAGTCGCGCGGCGGGTTGGTGACCACGCTCGGCGGCGCGACCGGCCCCTCCGGCTGGGTCTGCTGGGCGAGGATCGTGCCCGGCGCGACCGCCATGGCGCCGGCAAACGCCGCCATGGCCTTGATGAGCGTGCGCCGCGGTATCCGTCGAGCTGTTCCTGGATCGTCCCCTTCTCGCGTCATACAGTCCGCCTCGTTTCACATGAGCCCCGCTTCGACGTCGCGAAGTGGGGGCGAAAGCACACGGGTACGCCGGCGGAGCGGGGGTCTAGGGCGGACGCCAGGGGCGGTGCGCCGGCGACCGCCGGCTCGGCGCCGGGCCCGACCGGCATCGCCGCACGGCCATGCCCAGCAACGTCGAGCGGGCGCCGGATGACGGTGCCAGGCCGGAGGGCATCATGCGCTCCACACCGAGATCGCCGGTCGATGCACGAGGCCACCGCCCCGCACGGGCCGCCGTCGACCGCGTGCCGCGCCGCGCGCCGTCTTCGGGCTTGGCTAGCTAACTACAGTCCTGGCCCGCCTGTCAATAGCCACTAGACATGCTGCGCTATAGGCGCGGGGTGAGGTATGGTGGGGGATCATGATGCTCCGTTACCACCGCCTGGCCCTCCATCCGGTCGTCTTCAAGGCCATGACCGGCCTGACCGTCGCGCAGTTCGACGCGTTGTACGCGGACTTCGCCCCCCGTTTCGCTGCGGCCGAGCGGGAGCGGCTGGGCCGGCGGCCGGCCCGCCGGCGGGCGATCGGCGGGGGCCACCCGTTCGGGCTGGCGCGCCGCGACCAGTTGCTGCTGACGGTGGCCTGGTTGCGACGGTACCCGATCAACGCGGTGCTGGGGTTCCTGTTCGGGGTCGAGGAGACGACCGCCCTGCGGACGGTGCGGCGGGTGCTGCCGGTCCTGGAAGCGGCCGGCCTGGATTCGATGCGGCAGCCGGACCCGGGCAAGTGGAAGCGGCCGGGCCTGGACGCGCTGCTGGCGGACACGCCGGAGCTGGCGCTGATCGTGGACACCTTCGAGCAGCGGGTGCAGCGGCCGCGCGACCGGGCCGAGGCGGACGGGCACTACAGCGGCAAGAAGAAGCAGCACACCCTCAAGGTCCAGGTCGCCGTGCGCGAGAGCGGGCGGGTCGCCGATGTCGCCGAGAGCGTGCGCGGCCCGACCGCCGACATCACCCTGCTGAACGAGTCGGGGTTGGCCGGCCGCCTGCCGGAGGGGGTGGGCTTGCTCGGCGACCTGGCCTATGTCGGGGTGGCCGAACTGCACCCGGCCGGCCTGGGCGCGACGCCGCGCCGCAAGCCGCGCGGCAAGCCCCGCCCGGACGCGGACGTCGCCTACAACACGGCCTTCGCCCGCCGCCGCGTGGTGGTCGAGCACACGATCGGGCGGATGCGGTGCTACCGCGCCCTGGCCGACGCCGACCGCCACCACCGGCGGCAGCACACCGCCCGCACCCGCGCGGTGGCCGGCCTGGTCAACCGGTGCCTGGCCGCCTGACCACCCGGCGGGGAGGGGGCCACCCATCCTCATCTCCTATAGCGCAGCATGTCTAGTATTGACGGGCAGTGACATATGTCATTCCGAGCGCAGCGAGGGATCTACGGAGTGTCCATGAGGAGGCTGCCCGTAAATTCCTGGCTGCGCTCGGAATGACATAGATGCGAGACTGTTTCATGATGGCTGATGGCTAGTAGACATGCTGCGCTATAGGAGATGAGGATGGGTGGCCCCCTCCCCGCCGGGTGGTCAGGCGGCCAGGCACCGGTTG
>DASSUA010000659.1:0-2005 GCA_035707525.1 Pseudonocardiaceae bacterium | reverse complement strand
GGTGGCGCACCACAGGCCCCAGGAGGCACAATAGTCACGCGGGTATCACAGGCCGGGCTGGCGCTGGACGAGGCCGTTGGGGAAGACGTCCCTCGTCGACAGCGGAGGTGGGGCAGTGAGCACCCGTGGCGTGGTGTACGTCCACTCGTCGCCGTCTGCGGTCTGCCCGCACGTCGAGTGGGCGATCTCGGGCACCCTTGGCACGCGGGCGAGCCTGCAGTGGGTCGCCCAGCCGGCGGCGCCCGGTCAGCTGCGTGCCGAGTGCTCGTGGACCGGCGCGGTCGGCACCGGCGGCCTGCTGGCGAAGGCACTTCGCGCGTGGCCGATGCTGCGGTTCGAGATCACCGAGGAACCCAGCCGCGGCGTCGACGGGGAGCGCTTTTGCTACGTGCCCGGCCTGGGCCTGTGGCGGGCCCGCACGAGCGCCAATGGCGACGTCGTCGTCGCGGAGGACCAGCTGAGGGCACTGGTGGTGAGCGGCCGCAGCCCCGAGGCGTTCGCGCACCAGATCGACCAACTGCTCGGCGCGGCCTGGGACGACGCGCTCGAGCCCTACCGGCGTGCCGGCGACGGCGCCCCGGTCGCCTGGCTGCACCAGGTGGTCTGACCGTTACGCTCGCCGGATGACCAGCCGGTTGCCGTTGTACGGCCTGCTGGTCGCTACCGCCCTGTCCGCAACCGGAACCGCGATCACGCTGGTCGTGGTGCCCTGGTTCGTCCTGGAGACGACCGGCAGCGCGGTGAGCGCGGGCGTCGTCGCGGCGTGCGAGCTGGTGCCGCTCACGATCGCGTCGCTGGTCGCGGGTCCGGCGATCGAGCGGCTGGGACGCCGCCGCGCCGCGGTGCTGTCCGATCTGGGCTCGGCGGCGGCGTTCGGGGCTATCCCGCTGGTCCACGCCACGGTCGGGTTGGAGTTCTGGCAGCTGTGCGCGCTCGTCGCGGCCGGCGGGCTGGCGCGGGCGCCGGCCGGGACCGCGCGCCGGGTGCTGCTGCCGGCCCTGGCCGACCTCGCCGGCACCCGGCTGGAGCGGGCGAGCAGCGCGTTCGGTGGCGTCTGGCAGGCCGGCCGGCTGCTCGGCGGTCCGGCCGGCGGCGTGCTGATCGCGTGGGTCGGGCCGACCGGTGGCCTGGTCGTGACCGCCGCCGGGTTCACGCTCGCGGCCGCGCTGATCGCGACGCTGGTGCCGGGATCCAGGTCCGCCCGCACCGGCGCCGGTTACCTGCGGGATCTGCGTGACGGGCTCGCCTACGTGCGCGCCGACCGGCTGGTGCTGGCGTTGGTGGCGATGGCGGCGGTCACCAACCTGCTCGATCTCTCGTTTTCCGCGGTGCTGCTGCCGGTCTATGCCATCGAGGTGCTCGGCAGCTCATTCGGGCTGGGTGCGGTGTTCGGCGCGATGGGCGTGGGGGCGCTGTTCGGCGCCGCGATCTTCGGTGCGATCGGGCACCGGCTTGCGCCGCGGCGGACGTTGGGCGTGGCGTTCGTTCTCATGGGCGCCCCGCGGTTCGGGCTGCTGGCGGCCACCGACGACCTTCGGCTGGTGCTCGCCGGGGTGTTCCTGTGTGGGGTCGCGGCCGGAACGATCGACCCGCTCATCGCGACCGTGCTGGTGCGCCGGGTGCCGGAGGAACTGCAGGCGCGGGTGTTCGGCGTGCTGACCGCCGCCGTGCTGACCGTGATGCCGGTCGGCGCGTTGCTGGGCGGGTCGCTGGTCGAGGCGGTGGGGCTGCGGCCGGCGCTGCTCGGCGGGGCCGCCTGCTACCTGCTGGTGACGCTTAGCCCGTTCGTGTTTCGCACCTGGCGTGCACTGGACCGCGCGCCCTATGGCAGCCTGACGCCGTGAGGCACTGGTGGGTGCTGCCGGTTCTGGTCGTGCTCGTCGCCGGAATCGGCGTCGGCGCGGGATACGGCCTGCGTGAGCTGTCCACGCCCGCCGCTGCGAACCCCACCGGCACCGTGCCGGCGCCGGCACCGACGACGACCATCGCGCGCGGTGAGGAGCCG
>DASSUA010000658.1:0-6287 GCA_035707525.1 Pseudonocardiaceae bacterium | reverse complement strand
TGCTGTTCTACGTGCGCCCGGCGGTGCTCGGCAACGCCGAGTACGGCGTGACCGGCGGCACTGTGCTGCTTGTGTGCCTGCTCACGGTCAACGTCTTCGCCGGCTGGGTGCTGTCCGAACTGGTCGAGGTGCCGATGCAGCGCCGGCTCTGCCCGAAGGCGCCGCCCGCGGACAGCACGCCAGGAGGTGCCCGGCCCGTGCACCCAGTGCCACGATCGACCGCGGTGACCATGGTGCGCTGGCCGGTCGTGGCCAGGTTGCCGGCCGTGCGGCCGGCCTGGGCCGGCGGCACCGACGAGTATCGCACCGGCGAGTATCGCACCGCCGGCAGCAGTCGAAGGCGGGCGGATCGTGAAGGCAGCCGTAATTCCTGAGGTCAACGGCATCTGGGAGCTCCGCGAGGTGCCCACCCCGCGGCCGGGGCCCGGCGAGGTCCTGATCAGGGTGCGGGCGTGCGGTGTGTGCCACAACGACGTGCTGACGACCAGGGGAGTGTTCCCGTTCCCGAGCTTCGAGCCCGCGATCACCGGGCACGAACCGGCCGGCGAGATCGTCGAGGTCGGCCTGGGTGTGACCAGCCGCCGGGTCGGCGACCGGGTCGGCACGACCTGGGTGCAGGGCGGCTGCGGGCGCTGCGCGTACTGCCGGTGCAACTTCCCCGTCAGCGGCCAGCTTTCGCTCAACTGCCCGGAGGCCGTGGAAACGGGGTTCTCCGTGCCCGGGGGGCACGCGCAGTACCTGGTGGCCCTCGCCGCGGCGACGGTGCTGCTGCCGGACGGGCTCGGCTTCGAGCAGGCCGCCACGATCATGTGCGCCGGCTACACGGCATGGTGCGCGTTGCGGCAGGCCAACCCGCAGCCCGGTGAGCGCGTCGCGGTACTCGGGATCGGCGGCGTCGGCCATCTCGCCCTGCAGTACGCCAGCGCGTGCGGCCTCGAGACCGTCGCGGTCACGACGTCGCCCGACAAGCACCAGCTGGCCCGTGACCTGGGCGCGGACCTGGTCGTGGGCCACGGCGACGAGCTCGCGGAGGCCGGCGGCGCCGACATCATCCTCGCAACCGGCACCTCGTACCGGGCGGCGACCCGGGCGCTGGCCGGCCTGCGCCCGGACGGCCGCATGGTGTTGGCTGGCATCGACACCGAAGAGCCGTTCACGCTCGCCCCGGACAGCCCCCTGTTCGGGCAGCGTCAGCGGATCATCGGCTCGACCCATAACGGCCTGCACTTCCTGACCGAGGCGCTCGAGCTGGTCGTGAGCGGGGCCGTCCGGCCGGTGATCGAGACCTTCCCGATGGAGCGCGTCGCCGAGGCGGTGGACCGGGTCGCCAAGGGCGAGGCGCGCTTCCGCGCCGTCGTCACCTACTGACGACTACCGACCGGCCTCGAATCGAGCTGGCACTATCCGATAAGACAGCCCCCGGCCGGCCGGCGCATACTGCGTCGGATACTGCCAAAAGGCGCCGGCACCGACCGTTCCGGCAGTCGAATTCGCCAGTGCGCCGAATTACCGTCGACCGGTTTGCGAACGGGAGAAACTCGTGTCGAATCTGCAGGACGTTATTGCCGACCTGTCCGCCGACGGCGATGAGGTCGACGCGCTGGTCGCCGGGCTGGACCCGGCCGACTGGGCGCTGCCGACCCCGTCGCAGGGTTGGACGATCGCGCACCAGATCGCGCACCTGGCCGCGACCTTCCGGCTGGCGGCGCTCGCCGCCTCCGACGCCGCCGGCTTCCAGGCGCTGGCCTCGACGCTGAGCCCGGACTTCGACGCCAATGTGAAGGTGGCCATGGCGCCGTTCCTCGCGGCACCGCCGCAGCGGCTGCTGCAGGCGTGGCGGCAGGAGCGCGCCAACGCCGAGCGCGCGCTCGCCGCCGTGCCCGCCGACTCGGTCGTCCCGTGGCTGGTCCGGCCGCTGCCGCCGGCCGTGCTGGCGTGCGCCGGCATGATGGAGCTGTTCGGGCACGGTCAGGACATCGCCGACGCGCTGGGCGTCCGCCGCGAGCGGACCGACCGGCTCGGCCACCTGGTCGGCTTCGCGGTGCGCACGTGGGACTTCGGCTACCTGGCCCGCGGCGTCCCGGTACCGGACGTGCAGCTCCGCTTCGAGATCACGGCACCGTCCGGCGTCAGCTGGGACTTCGGCCCGGCGGACTCGCCGCAGCGCGTGGCGGGGCCGGCCGAGGACTTCTGCCTGCTGGTGACCAGGCGGCGGCACCGCGCCGACCTGGCGCTCGTGGCCACCGGGGACGAGGCCGACAACTGGCTGTCGATCGCGCAGGCGTACCGCGGTCCGGCCGGCAGCGGCCGCAGCTCCGGCCAGTTCAGGCAGGCGGCCTGAGCCGCCCGGCCGGCTGGCTGGGTCGATCTCGAATTCGCGCCGGCCGCCCCTCGTTGTCGAAGTAATGCCCGACGCCCGCGTCGCAAATGGAGAGCATTCGAGGATAAGGGGGGCGCCGGTTCCCTGGTTACGGTGGGGGTCCGGCGTGTCGGTTACGCAGGGGAGCCACCTGCGAAAGCATGGAAGGTGCGGCCATGGATGCGACGGCGGTCCACGCGATGGAAATGCGGGCCGGCCGGCGGGAATGGACCGGCCTGGCCGTCCTTTCGCTGCCGACGCTGCTGCTCGCGCTCGATTTCAGCGTGCTGTTCCTCGCCCTGCCGCACCTGGGTGCGGACCTCGGCGCCAGCAGCACCCAGCTGCTGTGGATCCAGGACGTCTACGGCTTCCTGATCGCCGGCTTCCTGGTCACGATGGGCACCCTCGGCGACCGGATCGGGCGCCGCCGCCTGCTGCTGATCGGCGCCACGGCGTTCGGGGTGATCTCGGTCCTGGCCGCCTACGCGCCGTCGGCCGAGGCGCTCATCATCCTGCGGGCGCTGCTCGGGATCGCCGGCGCGACGGTGATGCCCTCGACCCTGGCCCTGATCTCCAACATGTTCGTCGACGCCAGGCAGCGGACCACCGCGATCAGCCTGTGGGCGACGTGCCTGCTGGTCGGCGTGGCGATCGGACCGGTCATCGGCGGGTTGCTGCTGGAGCGGTTCTGGTGGGGCTCGGTGTTCCTGATGGGCGTGCCGGTCATGGTGCTGCTCGTGGTGACCGCGCCGGCGCTGCTGCCCGAGTACCGCGACCCCGAGCCGGGGCGCCTGGACCTGGCCAGCGTCGTGCTCTCGCTCGCGGCGATCCTGCCGGTCGTCTACGCCCTCAAGGAGTTCGCCAAGGACGGCGGGCTGCGTCCGCTGCCGGTTTTCGTGCTGCTGGTCGGGCTGGCGTTCGCGGCGCTGTTCGTCCGGCGGCAGCGCCGGCTGGCCGACCCGTTGCTGGACCTTCGGCTCTTCGGCGACCGGGCGTTCAGCTCGGCGCTGGGCGTGCTGCTGCTCGGCACGGTCGCAATCGGCGGGATCGGCTTCCTGTTCGCGCAGTACCTGCAGCTGGTGCACGGGCTCTCCCCGCTGCAGGCCGGCCTGTGGCTGGTCCCGGACGCGCTCGCGCTGATAGCCGGCTCGCTGCTGGCGCCGGTGTTCACCCGCTGGGTCGCGCCCGCGGTCGTGGTCGGTGCCGGCCTGGCCGTGACCGCCGCCGGTTTCGTGCTGCTCAGCCAGGTCGGTACCGGTACTGCGCTGGTGGTCGCGGTGGCCGCGCTCTCGCTCACCTCGCTCGGCATCGCGCCGATCTGGGTGCTGGGCACCGACCTGGTCGTCGGTTCGGCGCCACCGCAGAAGGCGGGCTCGGCGGCGGCCATGTCGGAGACCGCGGCCGAGCTCGGCATCGCCTCCGGGGTGGCGCTGCTCGGCAGCATCAGCATGGCCGCCTACCGCGGCCAGGTCACGGTTCCTGGTGACCTGCCGGATGGCGCCGCCGAGACGGTCGCCGACAGCCTGGTCGGCGCGGCCGCGGTTGCCGGCACCCTGCCGGCCGAGCTCGCCGGCGCCGTCCTCGGCCCGGCCCGCGAGGCGTTCACCTCCGGGGTCAACCTCGCGTCCGCGCTGAGCGTCCCCGCCGTGCTCGTCCTCGCCGGACTGTCCTTCGTGCTGCTGCGCCGGGTAGCCGCCGACGATCCGGTTACCGGCGACGCCGCCGACCAGAACACCGAGCCGGCCGCCGAGCCCGCGGCCTTGGCGGGACCTGCCGGCGACGGCCTGGTCCTGCCGGCGCGGGGAGTCCTGATCCGGCATCGCGACCTGGTGCTGCTGTGCGAGGCCGTGCCCGGCCGCGGCGACCGCATCGGCGCCCTGGTCGACGCGGTGACAGCCGGGCCGGATCCGAGCGGCGAGATCCTGAGCCGGCGGCTCGCCGGGCTGCTCGGTGCGGCCGGTCCCGGCTTCTACCCGGCGCTGTGCGCGTTCGGCCCGGCCGGCGACGGCATCGCGGTCGTCGTGCACGGGCCGGCGGAGGTGACCGTGACCGGCGGCGACCGGCAGGTGCGGCTCGACGGCCGGGAGGCGGTCACGCTGGTCGACCGGTTGCTGGCGGGGCCGTTCGAGTCGATCCGGGCGGCGATCCCCGGTTCGGCTCTCGTCATCCCGCAGGGCGCCGGCTGGCCGCCGTCCGCCGAACTGAACGGGTCGCCACCGGCGGCCGAGCCCACACCCCCGGACGTGGACCCTCCGGGGCCACCGGAGGGGCGACCGCCCGGGGTGCCCGTCGCCGGGCCTGGAGGAGACATGGAAGAAGCGGTCGAACAAGTCGAGGTCGAGCGAGTCGAGGTCGAGCGAGTCGAGGTCGAGCGAGTCGAGGTCGAGCAGGTCGAGACAGCCGGGCCCAACGGCATCAAGGTGTACGGCATCTACTGCCGCCAGGCGCACTTCAACGATCCGGAGGTCACCTACTGCACCGTGTGCGGCTGCTCGATGACACAGGCCATTCGAATGCCGCTGCTCGGTACCCGGCCGCCGCTGGGCGTGCTGGTCCTCGACGACGGCACGCTCTACCCGCTGGCGCGCGAGTACGTCATCGGGCGGGTGCCGGAGGACGACGAGTCGGTCTCGACCGGCCGGGCCAGCCCCGTGCGGCTGGGTGACCCGATGGTGTCCAGGGTGCACGCGCGGGTGGTGCTCTCGGGCTGGGAGGTGCGGGTGGTCGACGCCGGCTCCACCAACGGCACCTACGTCTGCCCGCCAGGAGAGCAAGAGTGGACCCGGGTGCCGACCGGGTTGGGCATGACGCTGAGACCGGGCAGCATGGCCGCCCTCGGCCGCCGCCAGCTGCGCTACCACTCCCATCGCAACTTCCACTAGACCCCCGACGTGGTGACGGCGCCCGGGCCGACCGGGCGCCTCGGCATGTTTGCGGTTTTCCCCGACCATTTCGACCTAATCCGTTCTGCGCACCCAGGGATAACGTGACCGGTCACTCACGGTGTCATTCTCGTAATAGTCCGATAGGAGCTAGCAGATGACCGAAGGTCGGCGAAAGGCCGGTGGAACCACCACCAAGTCCGCCCGCCCCACCTGGGTGGACTCTGGGCCCCGCGCTCCCAGGCTCGCCCCTGTCCTGGTTGAGCGCGGGGCCTACACCGGCAATTCGGACGGCCTGGCGAAGGAGAGCGCCGTGGACGCCAGAACTCCGCGTCGCAGCGACGTGAAACTGCTGAGGTGGCCCGCGGAATCCGCGCGGCGGGCGCGCTACAAAGCGTTGGGCGTCTTGCGCCTGCTCGTCATCGAAGGTGGCGTGCCGGCGCCGGTCTGCACCGACATCCGGGAGGACTGGGTGCGGGCCCCGATCACCGACGCCGACCTGCGGGTGCGGGTCGCGACGCTGCAGGCCAAGGCCGAGGCCTACCGGCTGCCGCAGGTCGACCCGTTCGGCGTGCTGCGCTTCGCCGACCGGTCGATCAGCGTCTCGCCGTGCGAGACCGACCTGCTGGAGACGCTGATCAGGCACTTCGGCACGGTCGTGCTGCGGGAGACGCTGCAGGCGTGCCTACCGGAGCGGCCGAGCGGGGTCAGCCGCAACGCCCTCGACCTGCACATCATGCGGCTGCGCCGGCGGATCCGGCCGCTCGGGCTGGTGATCAGGACCGCCCGGGGCCGGGGTTACCTGCTCGACAGCGCGGAGCGGTTCCGCGCGGCCGTCCCGGGTGCGCCCGGGCGGCTCGACGACGGCGAACCGGCCAAGGTCACCCCGCTGCGCCGGCACCGCCGGCAGGGCGTTGCCAGCTGAGGGCATCGGCCGCCCGCGCCTGAGCGTGTCGGTGGCAGTCGGCAGAATGCTGGCCGTGACCGAAACCACCGACGCCAGGATCAGCGCCACGATCGCCGAGGAGCTCGGCGTGCGGGAGCGG
>DASSUA010000657.1:0-2408 GCA_035707525.1 Pseudonocardiaceae bacterium | reverse complement strand
AGCCGCGCTGAGCGCGGTCGGTGGCACCGAAACAGCGATCATGACCAGGTTCCAGCCCCAACCACCGGCTGAAGGCCGGGTCGTCGCCCGCAGGCCAACCCGCAACGCCCTTTTTCGAAGTTGATCACTCTGTGAATCGATTTAGGAGCGCGGTAACTTCGTGATCAACTTCGGCGAAGAGGGCGGCATCGATCAGGAGCGCCGGAGCGAGGGCGGCCGGCCCGTGATGGCCGGCGCATCGTCGGCGGCGCCAGCGATTGGCGCGTGGGCGTCATTCGATCCTCATACGTAGCGAAGCGGCTGGCCGGGGTGGCCGGGGTGCCCACGCAGCAGCCGGGGCAGCCGGGGTGGCCCCGTGGCCGGGGTGGCGGCAGCGATCGCCGTTCAGTAGCGATGGCTGACTACTTACGGTGATCAATGAGCCCGATCAGGGGCCTGCTTTCGGCTCGGCGCGGGCGGCGCGCCGGGTGTCTTTGGTCCCGAGCCCAGTGGACGTTGGCCGCTGGGACCGCCCAGGCCGAGCGGGTGAGGCTGGGGGTTCAAGGCTCGCAAGCAGGCAGGAGAGCACGATGACAGCTGCCGTCCAGACCCCAGTTGTCCACGCCGGCAGCGCCATCGATGCCGAGACGCTCGCGCTGGCGATCGAGTCGATGCACGACTTCGTGGCCAAGCGGCTGCCGGAGAGCCGCCAGCTGGAGCTCGACCATGCCGACGTCTGCCCGGAGGAGCTGGTCCGGGCCATGTGCGGCGACGAGCTCGGCCTGCAGCTGCTGTTCGTCCCCGAGGAGTACGGCGGGATGGGCGGCGGCGCGATGGACGTCTACCGGCTGTGCGAGCAGATGGCGCGCATCGACATCGGGCTGGCCACGAGCGTGCTGGCGACGTTCCTGGGCAGCGATCCGATCACGGTCGGGGCGACGCCCGAGCAGAAAGCGAAATGGCTCGGGCGCATCGCCGAGGAGGGCATCCTGTTCGCCTACGGCGCGACCGAGCCGGAGGCCGGCAGCGACCTGGGGGCGCTTCGGACGACGGCGACCCCGGTGGTCGAGGACGGCGCCGTGGTCGGGTACCGCCTGGCCGGCCGCAAGCAGTGGATCAGCAACGGCGGCATCGCCGACGCCTACTCGATCCTGGCGGCGGCGCCCGGCGGGCCGACGTGGTTCGTCCTCGAGCGCGGCGCCGAGGGTTTCAGCTCGGCCAAGCCGGAGGACAAGCACGGCATCCGGCTGTCGAACACCGCGGCGCTGTACCTGGATGACGTGTTCGTCCCGGTCGAGAACCTGGTCGGCGGCGTGGAGGGCAGGGGCCTGGTCCAGGCCCAGCTGGTGTTCGGCTACACCCGGCTGATGGTCGCCGCGTTCGGGCTCGGCGGCGGCTGGAGCGCGCTGGACCGGGCGATCGTCTACTCGACGACCAGGGTGCAGGCCGGCAGCCCGCTGTCGCGCAAGCAGGGCTACACCCACAAGCTGATCGTCCCGCACGTGGTGCGGCTGGAGGCCGCGCGGGCGCTGATCGAGGAGACCGGCACCCGCATCGACGCCGGCGAGGGCGAGGGCGGGGCGCTGAACACCGAGGGCGCGATCGCCAAGTACCTGGCCACCGAGGCCGGCAACGCGGCCGCCGAGGCGGCGATCCAGGCCCACGGCGGCTACGGCTACACCAGGGACTACCTGGTCGAGAAGATCAAGCGGGACGTCCGGATCACCACGATCTACGAGGGGACCTCGGAGATCATGGAGATGACGATCGCGCGGGACCGCTGGCAGCGGCACCTCAAGACCGCCGGCGGGTACTACCGGGACCGCGCCGCCGGGCTGCGCGCGCTGCACGCCGCCAGACCCGAGGTCGGCGCAGGTGTCGCGGCGCTGGCCTGCGAGGCGCTCGGCGGCGTGATGGAGGCGTGCCGGCTCGGCCGGCTGACCAGAAACCAGCACGTGCTGCTGCGCCTGGGCGAGCTGATCGCCTACGCGGAGGGCGCGGCGTGCCTGGCCAACCGGGCCGCGGCCGCGATCACCGGCACTCTCGCCGCCAAGGCCGATACGAGGTTCGGCGCCGCCGAGCTGTCGGCGATCAGCCGGGTGTTCGCCCGCGACGCCGCCCAGAAGGTGGCCGAGGAGGGCCTGCGCTGGGTGCAGGGCGCCGGAACCGGAACCGCACCGCCGGCGCTGCGCCTCGACGACATCCGCGCCGCCCAGACCGGGCTGCTGGCCGACATGGACCAGGTCGCCGAAGCCGTCTACGCCCCCCTGCGCTGACCACCCCATCGCGGGGCAGAGCCTGCCCCGGCTACTCCAGGAGCACGTCATGACTCAGAGCACGCCCGAGCCCGTCGCAGTCGTTGGGATCGGAGCGATCATGCCCGAGGCCCCGGACGCGCCCAGCTTCTGGGCCAACATCACCGGCGGCCG
>DASSUA010000656.1:0-10707 GCA_035707525.1 Pseudonocardiaceae bacterium | reverse complement strand
CCTGGCCACCGCGGACACCCAGGCCGGCCTCAACGCGCTGTACCGGCGGGGGCCGGCGCTGGCGACGGGCGTCGGCGACCTGCACGCGGCCGCGCCGGACGGCGACCTGGCCGACCGCGACCTGGCCGACCGCGACCTGGCCGACCCTGCCGGTGGCGGCCTCGCGGGCGTGCCGCTGACCAGCGCCCCGCTGCGCGGCCTCGTAGCCGAGGCGCTGGAGCGGCAGGCCTGGGAGGCGCTGCACCGGCACCTGCCCGGGCAGGCCGGCGAGTGCCGGGTGGTCGTGCTGGCCGAGCTTGCGCGCACCGCCGACGGGCTCGTCGACCACGCCGCCCTGCCGGTGGTCACCGAGCCCGAGGACGCGGCCGCCGGCGGCGCGCTGCCGCCGCGAACCGCGGACGAGCTGCGGCTCGCGCGGATCTGGGAGCAGGCCCTGCGCTTGCGCCAGGTGGACGTCCGGGCCTCCTTCTTCGAGCTGGGTGGCGACTCGTTGCTGGCGATCCGGGTCGTCGACGAGATCTCCAGGGTGTTCGACCGGGAGGTCCCGCTGATCACGCTGCTGCAGGCGCGGACGATCGAAGGGCTGGCCGTGGCCCTGCGCGCCCAGCCGCAACCCTGGAGCCCGCTGGTCGAGCTGACCCGCGGCGAGGGGGCGCCGCTGTTCTGCGTGCACCCCGTCGGCGGGAACGTGCTGTGCTATGCCGAGCTCGCCCGGCTCGTCGCGCCCGCGCCGTGCTGCGCGCTGCAGGCGCGTGGGGTCGATGGCGACGACCCGCCGTACGACGATCTGCCGGCCATGGCCGCGCGCTACCTTTCCGACGTGCGAGACCGGCAGCCCACCGGCCCGTACCACCTCGGTGGCTGGTCGATGGGCGGCCTCGTCGCCTACGAGATGGCCCAGCAGCTGCGCGCCGCGGGCGAACAGGTCGGCCTGCTCGCCCTGATCGAGACCCCGCATCCGGACCTCATCGAGGACCAGCCGGACGACGCGACGACCCTGGCCCGGCTGCTGGAGGGGCGGGTCGCCCTCGACCCCGACCAGCTGCGGAACCTGCCGCCGGCGCAGCGGCTGCACCACGTGCTCACCGAGGCCGAGCGGGCCGGCGTCGTGCCGCCCGGGATGGACCCGGACCGGGCCCGGCAGCTGCTCGACGTGTACACCGCGCACCTCGACGCGGCCCGCCGGTACCGGCCGGGCCCGTACCCCGGCCGGGTGCTGCTGCTGCGGGCCGCGGAATCGGCCGACCTGGGCTGGGGTGACCTCGGCGAGCGGTTCGAGCTCGTCGAGGTGCCCGGCGACCACGAGACGATCCTGTGGCCGCCGAACGTGCAGCACGTCGCCGACGCGCTCGGCACCCGGTTCGAGCGGTAGGTACGGCGCGTCACAGCTCCGCGGCCAGCCGGCGGCGGTCCACCTTGCCGTTGGCGTTGACCGGTAGCCGGTCGACGTGCCGGTACCGGGCGGGCCGCAGGTAGGGCGGCAGCCGGTCGGCGACGGCCGCCGCGAGCTCGGCGGGGTCGACCGGCTCGCCGGTGTAGACGGCGTGCAGCGTCGGCAGCCCGGCGCCGCCGGCCGCGTCGCCCTTGACCAGCACGACGGCGTCGAGGACCCCTGGGTGGCCGCGCAGCACCGACTCGATCTCCCCGGGCTCGATCCGGTGTCCGCCGATCTTCACCTGATGGTCCAGCCGGCCCAGGTGCACCATCACCCCGTCGGCGCCGACCCGCACCCGGTCGCCGGTGCGGTACCAGGCGTCGGCGGGTAGCTGGCCGGCACTGCACTCGCTGGCACTGCACTCGCTGGCACTGCGCTCGCTGGCACGGCCGTCGAAGAGCACGAAGGCGCCCCGGTTGTCCGCCGGGTCGAGGTAGCCGTCGAACCGCTGCGATCCGCGCACGCACAGCTCACCCTCCGGGCCGGTCAGCCCGTCCTCGGTGAGCACGATCCGCTCCAGGTGCGGGTGGATCGGGCCGATCGGCACGGAGCCGTTCGGGCTGTCCGGCCAGTGCGCCGGGTCGCCCGGCAACCGGTACGCGGTGCAGCAGACGGTGAGCTCGGTGGGGCCGTACTGGTTCTCGATCACGCCGTGCGGTGCGGCGGCCGCCCACGCCGCGGCCTGCTCGAAGCTCAGCTGCTCGCCGCCGAAGACGCTCCAGCGCAGCTGCGGCATGCTCGCCGGCGGCAGCGTGCCCCGCCGGTGCGCGAGCGAGATCACCGACGGCACGCAGGTCCAGTGCGTGATGCCCCGCGCGGCGATGAACCGCGGCGGGGCGAGCACGTCCTCCGGCCCGGGCACCACGAGCGTCGCGCCGGAGCACAGCGGCACGAACATGCCGAAGACCGACGCGTCGAACGACAGGTCCAGCGCCGCCGCGAACCGCGCGCCCGGGCCGGTGTCGTACCGGTCGAGGCAGAACGGCAGGTAGTCGGCGAAGTTGCGGTGCCGGATCGGCACGCCCTTGGGCTCGCCCGTCGAGCCGGACGTGAACAGCACGTACGCCAGGTCGTCCGGGTGACCGCCGTACGGCTCGGACAGCAGCGGGCTGCTCAGGCTCCAGTACCACGGCGTGCCGCGAGCCGCGCGCAGTTCGACGGCCGCGGCGCCGGTCCGCGCCGCCAGCCCGGGCAGCTGCGCACCGCCGGCGTCGTCGGCGATGATCACGTCGACCCGGGTCGACCCGCACAGGCCGGCGTTGCGCGTGACCGGGGCCTCCGGGTGCAGCGGCACGACGACTGCGGCCAACCGCAGGGCCGCCAGGTAACCGGCGTAGCCGGCGAGGCTGCGGGCGGCGAGCAGGCCGACCGCGGTGGGCGTGCGGCCGGCCGCCATGACCAGCCGGCTTGCCAGCCGCTCGACCAGGTCGAGCAGCTCGCGGTAGCGCACCGTCTGGTCGCCGACCTCGACCGCCGGCAGCTCGGCGTGCCGCACCGCGCTGTCGCGGAACCAGCCGAACAGCGTTCCTTCGGACACCGTGCCCTCAGACACCGTTCCTTTGGACATCGAGCTAGGCCGGCCGGACATCGTCGGCCAGTTGCTTGCCGGGAACGCCGGCCGCCTTCGGCGGCAGCGACACGAGCGCGAGCACCGCGCCGAACGCGGTGACCGCCGCGCAGACCAGCAGCATCGCGCTCATTCCGCCCAGGAACGCCACCCGCACCGATTCCAGCAGGTCCGCCGAACCCGTGGTCCGGGCGACCGCGACGCCCGACGCCGCGGTACCCAGCACGGCATCGGCGTCCGGTGCCGGCAGGCCCGCGGTGTCCACCTCGCCGCGGTACCGCGCGTTGAGCGTCGCACCGAGCACCGCCACGCCCAGCGTGCCGCCGACCTGCCGCATTGTCTGGAGCACACCCGCCCCGGTACCGCTGCGGTCGTCGGCGATGCCGCCGAGCGCGACATTGAGCGCGAGCGGCAGCGCCAAACCCAGGCCCAGCCCCATGACTGCCATCCAGGTCGTGACGAACGGGTAGCCGGCGCCGAGCGGGGTCGTTGCCCCGATGAGCAGGCCCACGGTCATCAGCCCGTACCCGGCAACGATCAGTGCCCGCACGCCGAGAGCCTTGTGCAGCCGCTCGCCGGCCTGCACGCCCACAAGCAGGCCGCCGACGACCGGGAGCACGCGCAGCCCGACCTCCCACGGGTCCGCACCCCAGACCGCCTGGAAGTACTGGGGCAGCACGAACATGGCGCCGATCAGCGCGAACGACCCCACGGTCGTCAGCAGCGCGCCGACGGTGAAGCCGGCCGACCGGAACATCCGTGGGTCGAACAGCGGGTGGGGCGTGCGCCGCAGCCAGTACCCGAGCAGCGCCAGCAGCCCGAGGCCGGCGACGACCGGCGCCAGCGCCGCCGGCGACACGCCGCGGTGTCCGAGACCGATCAGCCCGTAGGTGAGCGCCACCAGCCCCGTGCCGGACAGGATCATGCCGATGACGTCGAGACGTTCCCTGGCGGTGCCCGGCGTGGGCGGCAGCAGCCGCGCCAGCACGACGAAGGCGGCGAGCACCGGCGGCACGCTGACCAGGAACACCGACCCCCACCAGAACCGGTCCACCAGCCAGCCCCCGAGCACCGGGCCGATCGGGATCCCGACCACCACCGCCATCGTCCACATGGCGATCGCCTTGGGCCGCTCTTCGGGCGCGAACAGCACGACCAGCAGCGAGATCGACAGCGGCATCAGGAACGCGGCGCCGGCTCCGAGCAGCACCCTGGCGACGATCAGCGTGGCCGGCGAGTCCGCGTACGCGCACGCGACCGACGCGGCACCGAACAGCGCCAGCGCACCGAGGAACAGCCGCCTCTGGCCCAGCCGGTCCCCGAGCACCCCCGCCGGCAGCATCCCGGCGGCCAGCACCAGCAGGTAGACGGCGACGAACCACTGCAGCTCACTCGTCGACGCCCCCAGGTCCACCGCGATCGTCGGCAGCGCCACGTTCAGGATCGTCAGATCGAGCCCGACGGCCAGCATGGAGGCCGCGATCGCGGCCAAGCACCACCACCGGCCCGCAACCGCCACCCGGGCCCGATGTGCGGACTCGTCGGGCTCGCGATCGGTGGGTTCGCCATCGGCCACCTTCCGATCCTGGCATTGCGCCGGCACCACCGTGACCTTCGAAGACCGCCGAAGGCCCGGCCGGCGCGACAATTACCGCCTTCGGCCCAGTGCCGTCTTCCCTTCGGCGGCGCCCCCAGCGGCGGCCGGCCGGCTCGGCGGACCCCGCCTGTTGCGGCCGGATGCCGGCTTGCGGGCCGACCCGGGTCGACTTACGTTCCGGTTGGTGACCACGATCGTCGCACTGCTGCAGCAGCGCGCACGCCAGCAGCCCGCGGGCCGCGCGTTCGTCTTCGTGGACGACCCATCCGGCGACCATCCGGACCGCGAGCACGCCGTCAGCTACGCCGAGTTGGACGCGGCGGCACGGCGGGTGGCCGCGGCGGTTTCCGCTCGGGCCGCACCGGGGCAACCGGTGCTGCTGCTGTATCCGCCGGGCCGGGGGTACGTCGAGGGGTTCCTCGGCTGCCTCTACGCCGGGGTGATCGCGGTGCCGGCCTACCCGCCGGACCCGGCGCGGCTGGCCCGAACGCTGCCGCGGCTGCGGGGACTGATCGCCGACTGCGGTGCCGGGCTCGCCCTGGGCGAGTCGTGGCTGATCGACGCGGCCCGGCAGGCGGCGCAGGCGCCGGAGCTGGCGGCCCTGGACTGGATCGCCACCGACCGGCTGGCCGGCGACTCATCCTGGACGCCGCCGCGCCTTGACGCCGGCTCGCCGGCGCTGCTGCAGTACACCTCCGGCTCGACCGGCGCGCCGAAGGGCGTGCTGCTGAACCATGCCAACCTCATGCACAACGTCGAGCTGGTGCGCCTCGGGTTCGGCACCTCGCCCGGCGAGGTCGGCCTGAGCTGGTTGCCGCCGTACCACGACATGGGTCTGATCGGCGGGATCCTGCAACCCATCTACGCCGGCATGCCCACCGTGCTGATGTCACCGCTGGCGTTCCTGCAGCGGCCGCTGGGGTGGCTCGAGGCGATCTCGCGGCTGGGCGTCACCATGAGCGGCGGCCCGAACTTCGCGTTCGACCTGTGCGTGCGCAAGAGCACCGAGCAGCAGCGGGCCGCCCTCGACCTGTCCCGGTGGAAGCTGGCGTTCTGTGGCGCCGAGCCGGTTCGGGCGGCCACGCTGGAGCGGTTCGCCGAGGCGTTCGCCGGGTCCGGCTTCCGGCGCGAGGCGTTCTACCCGTGCTACGGCCTGGCCGAGGCGACGCTGATCGTCTCCGGCGGGCCGCGCGACGCGGCCCCGCGGCTGGTCCGGCACGCCGACACCGTTCATGTCGGCTGCGGCACGGCACTTGGCGACCAGCGGATCGTCATCGTGGACCCGGCTACCGGCGCGACGCGCCCGCCGGGCGCGGAGGGCGAGATCTGGGTGGCCGGCCCGAGCGTGGCGCAGGGCTACTGGCGGCGGCCGGAGGAGACCGCCGCGACGTTCCGCGCGCGCCTGGCCGGCGATCCCCGCCACTACCTGCGCACCGGCGACCTGGGCGTGCTCAGCGCCGGCGGCGAGCTCGCGGTCACCGGCCGGATCAAGGACCTCATGGTCATCCGGGGCCGCAACGTGTACCCGCAGGACCTCGAGCACGCCATCGAGGAGCACGTCGCCGAGGTCAGGGCCGGCTGCAGCGCGGCCTTTCCGGTCGAGGCCGGCGGCGAGGAACGCGTGGCGATCGCGTGCGAGGTGGCCGGTGACGGGCCAGCGGGGGAGACCGTGGCGGCGATCCGCCAGGTGCTCGCCGAGAACGCTGAAGTCAGCCCGGCCGCCGTGGTGCTGCTGCGGCCACGGACCATTCCGAAGACCTCCAGCGGCAAGATCCAGCGCCATGCCTGCCGGCGGGCGTTTCTCGCCGGTGACCTCTCCCCGGGCGAGGCGGACGTGCTGGCGCGGTGGGACGAGGACGGCGGCACTGTCGAGGACCGGCCGCGCGACGAGGACCGGCCGCCCGGCGAGGGCCCGTCGTTGACCGCGGCCGTTGCGCAGGTGCTCGGGTTGCCCGCAGCCGAGATCGATCCGGACGCGCCGCTGACCAGGCTGGGCCTGGACTCGCTGCGCGCGGTCGAGCTGCGCCATGCGCTCGACGAGCACCTCGGGTTGGACGTGTCGCTGTCGGAGTTGCTGGCCGGCGCCACCGTGACCGAGCTCGCCGCGCGCCCGGCGCGCGCCCCCGCGCCGGCAACTCCAGCCGCCGTTTCTGCCGGGCCTACCGTGAGCATTGGCCAGCGTGCGCTGTGGTTCCTGCAGCGGTGGGCGCCGGACAGCACGGCCTACCAGATCAGCCGGGCCGCGCGCATCCGTACCCCGCTGGATGCCGAGGCGCTGGAGCGGGCCCTCGGCACGCTGGTGCGCCGGCACCCGGCGCTGCACCTGCGGTTGCCGTCCGAGGGCGGCGAGCCGGTGCCGCGAACGTTCGACTGGGCCGGCCCGGTGCTGGAGCGCCACGACGTGGCCGCGCTGGATGACGATGCGCTGCGGCAGCGGGTGCAGGCGGACGCGCTGCGCCGGTTCGACCTGGAGCGCGGGCCGCTGCTGCGGCTGTCGCTGTACTCGCGTGGCCACGCCGACCAGGTGCTGCTGCTGTCGGTGCACCACGTCGTGGCCGACTTCTGGTCGCTGTCGGTGCTGGTGGACGAGCTGCTCACGCTGTACCGGGGGGAGCTGGCGGGCGTGGCGGCGCCGCTGCCCGAGCTCGCGCCGGCATCCGCACCGCCCGCCGCCGGGCCGGACCAGGCCGCGCGGCTCGACTACTGGCGGGCGACCCTGGCCGACGCGCCGGCCGCGCTGGAGCTGCCGACCACCTTCCCGCGGCCGAAGGTCCAGTCGTTCCAGGGCGCGACGCACGCCTTCCGGATGGACCCGGCGGTGCTGCGCGCCCTCGACTCCCTCGCCGACGAGGCCGGCGTCACCCGGTTCGTGACCCTGCTGGCCGGATTCGCCGCGCTGCTGGCCCGCTACACCGGCGAGGACGTGGTGATCGGCACGCCGATCGCCGGCCGCGAGGACCGCAGTACCGGGCACACCATCGGCTACCTCGTCAACGCCGTCCCGCTGCGGATCGTGGTCGAACCGGGCACGCCGTTTCGTGCCTTACTGGCGCGGGTGCGGCAGGTGCTGCTCGACGCCCTGGACAATGCGGTGCCGTTCTCCCAGCTCGTCGAGGCGGTCCGGCCGCCCCGGGATCCCAGCCGGCCGCCGGTCATGCAGGTGGCGCTGCAGCTGCAGCAGGCACCGCCCGGCCGGCCGGACCTCGCACCGTTCGGGGTGGCCGATGAGACCGCGCGGGTACGCATCGGAGATCTGGACGTTGCGCCGTACCGGCTCGCCGACCAGGGTGCGGCGTTCGACCTTTCGCTCACGCTGGCCGAGGTGGCCGGCGGTCTGACCGGGTCCCTGGAGTACTGCGCCGACCTGTTCGACGAGCCGGCCGTGGCCCGGCTCACCCGGCAGCTCACCACCCTGCTGGCACAGGCCGGGCGCGCACCGGACATCCCGGTCGACGCGCTCGAGATCATGGACTGCACCGAGCGCGCAGCCGTGCTCGCCCTCGCCGGCGGCGGCCCCTCGGCGGTGACCCCGGCCGTGCCGTTGCAGGTCCTGTTCGGCCGGCAGGCCACGCGGCGACCGGAAGCGACCGCCGTGGTGTGCGGCAATCGGGAACTGAGCTACCGCGAGCTCGACGACCGGACCGACCGCCTCGCCGCAGTACTGCGTGACAAATACGGGCTGCGCCGCAGCGGCATCGTGGCCGGATACCTGCCACGGCACGAGGACGCCATCGTCGCGTTCTGGGCGGTGCTCAAGGCGGGCGGCGGGTACCTGGCGCTGGAGCCGACCCTGCCGGTCCGCCGCGTGCAGTGGATGATCTCGGACGCGAGACCCGCGGTCCTGCTGACCCACAGCGAACTGAGCGATCGGCTGCCCAGTTCGCAGGACCACGAGCCGCCACGGCTGTTCCTCGACCAGCCGTGGCCGGCAGCCGCCGCGGCGGTCACACCCGCCGAGGTCGGCCCGGACGATCTCGCCTACGTCATGTACACCTCCGGCTCGACCGGTCGCCCCAAGGGCGTGCTCGTGCCGCACCGCGGCGGGCCGAACGTCGCCTGCACCGAGGCCGCCCTGGTCGGGCTGACCGAACACGACCGGGTACTGCAGTACGCCTCCTGCGCCTTCGACGTCTCGGTCGACGAGATCCTGGTGGCGCACCTGCACGGCGCGGCGCTGGTGATCACCCCGCCGTCCGCGACCGTGCCCGGTCCCGAACTCGTGCGGCTGCTGGAAGATCAGCGGATCACCAAGCTGTTCCTTTCCCCATCGGCGCTCGCCGCGCTGCCCGACGCCGAGCTGCCGCACCTGGCACGGCTGGCCAGCGGAGGCGAGGCCATCACCGCCGAGCTGCTGGCCAAGTGGGCTCCGGGGCGCCGGTTCGTCAACGTCTACGGGCCGACCGAGGCCACGATCAGCGCCGCGATCGCGGTCCTGAAGCCGGACGGCATGCGGCCCCCGATCGGGCCCCCGATCCCCGGCGCCTTCACCTATGTGCTGGATCCGCAGCAGCGGCCGGTGCCGGTCGGCGTTCCCGGCGAGCTGTACATCGGGGGAGACGGGGTCGCCTGGGGCTACGTCGACCGGCCCGACCTGACCGCCGAACTGTTCGTTCCCGACCCGTTCGGCCCGGTCCCCGGCAAGCGGCTCTACCGCACCGGCGACCGGGTACGCTGGCTGCCCGACGGCTCCCTGGACTACCTCGGCCGCCTCGACGACCAGGTGAAGATCCGCGGCACCCGCGTCGAACCCGGCGAGGTCGAAGACCGGCTGCGCGAACTCGTCGGCACCGGCGAAGTCGCCGTCGTACCACGACACTCGCCGGCCGGCGGCATCGAGCTCGTGGCCTACCTGGCCACACAGCAACGCCAGGCCATCGCCGAGCTGCGGGCGAAACTGCGCGCCGAGCTGCCCGAACCATGGGTGCCGGCCGCCTTCGTGTACCTGGACAGCCTGCCGCTGACCACCAGCCACAAGCTCAACCGCCGCGCGCTGCCAGCCCCCACCCCGGCCGATCGTGGCGTTACCGCCCGGACCGCCCCACGCACCGACCTGGAACGTCTCGTCGCCCGCGTCTGGGCCGACGTCCTCGGCGTCCCCGAAGTCGGCCTCCGCGACCACTTCTTCGCCGAGCTCGCCGGCAGCTCCCTGCTGGTCGTCAGGGTGACCAGCAAACTGACCGACGAGTTGGGCGTCGAGGTACCCATCACCCACGTCTTCGAACACCCCACGGTCGAGGCCCTGGCCCACCGCCTCGCCGGCACCGAACGGCCCTCAAACCATCGACGGCCAGAGGACCGCGCCGCCGCCCGCCGGGCCGCCATGGCCAGACGCGCCGGAGGCTCGGACCAAGGGCACAACGGGTGACGGCCGCGAGTCTCGTCGAGCCTGGTGAATTGGGGTTGTTGGCCGCTCGCCGCGACGAGCTGTCCCGGGGCCTGACCGGTTAGCTCGGGCTGGCCGTGGTAGCCGTCAGCGAAGTCGGCGCCGCCGAGGTACAGCACGCCCACGACGCCAACCGGCCGTACGTCGACCAGTTCTGATCGGTTCTGATCAGTCATGTCGCGGGTGCCTTGCTGCATGACTCCCGCAATCGCCGAGTCGATATTCACGATCTGTTCGGCGAACTGGCAGCTCCCATAGAAGGTGCCACTGCTGAACGTCACTGACACTCGGGTTCCGGCGTTGCATGTTCGGATGCCTCCGCGTAGTCCGGCATACGCTCTTGCACCTTTCCAGGTAGGCCATGCCGAACGCTAGGTAGGCGTGGATATTCTGTACATAAGGGCGTGTCCCTCACGTCGCACTGGTTGACGGCGTGACCATGCCCGCCCACCCGCCACTTCTCCGTTAGGGCCTGTGAGTGTGTAGTCCAGTCCTCCCGAAAACTGCCGTTTGAAACGATCTACTGATCTACTTGCGGGCATCGAGAAGTGCGCGACGGGGCACCGAGTTTGATACACGCATAGGTGCCTGCTCGTTGCAGCCACGGGACAAGGGTTTCGGCGACGGCGTCTGCCTGGCGTTCCTGCTCGGCCAGCGGCGGCCGAAGCCGCTCCTGCACTATCCGGTCCTGGTCACGAATGACGCGTCGAGGTGTGTCCCATCCA
>DASSUA010000655.1:0-16274 GCA_035707525.1 Pseudonocardiaceae bacterium | reverse complement strand
GGTGAGCCGGCTGCTCTGCTGGTTCGCGGTCGCGGTCCTCGTGGTCGACTCGATGCTGCTCGCCGCGTACCAGCTGCTGTTCCTGCCGCTGCACCTGCCGCGCTCGCTCGGCGGGTGGTCACTGCCGGTCTCGGTGCTCGCCGCGGCGGTGACGATGCCGCTGCTGGTGTGGGCCACCGCGGGGGTGGCGCCGCGGCGCTCGGCGGCGCTCGCCCCGGTCATCGCGTGGCTGCTCGTGGTGATCACGCTCGGGGCCGCCGGTCCGGGCGGCGACCGGGCGCTGCCCGCCGACTGGCGGGCGTTGCTGCTGGTGGCGGTCGGAATGGTCTGCGGTGGCGTGGCCGCCGGACGCATGGTAGCCCGGCAGTATCAGCCGGTGACCAAACCACCGGTGAGCGAGGCGCCGGCAACGACGAGGACCGGGGAGGTCGAGGATGGCTGAGCCAGGGCCGATCACCGACGAATACGTCGTCCGCGTGCTGCGACCGCTCGTGCTGGCGACCCGGCCTGTGCTGGAGGCGCTGCGCGAGGCCGACCCGACGGGCCTGCGGCACCGGGTCAGCGAGGACCGGTTGCCGGTGAACTTCAAGCGGCGGCTGCTGAACAGGGTGCCGTCGCTCAAGCTGCCCGGCACCCCGGCGTGGGCGGCGATGACCTCTGACTCGCGCTGCGACTGGTGGCTCAACCGGGTCGGCCGGTTCGTCGCGCTGTTCGCGGCGCTGCCCGGTTTCGCCGGGGCGGCCGCCGACCGCCTGCCTTTGCAGGACGCCCTCGGCGCCGTCGGGCAGAGCCTGCTGCTGTGCGCGATCGCCGGCGAGTACGGCGTGCGCGACGTGGACGAGCAGGTGCTGCTGCTGGCGCACATCCTGCTGCGGCGCGACGTGAGCGCCGAGCTGGCCGCCCGGTCGGCCAAGCGATCGGCCGAGGACGAGCGTAAGGCGGCCGAGCTGACGTCCCGGCTCGACGTGTCCGGCCGCAAGCCCGGCCGCCCGACCGTCAGGGCGATCGCCGGCACCGTCTGGCGGCTCGGCCGCGCGCTGTGGGCGCTCGGGGACGAGCTGGCCCGGCGGCCGCAGGGCCGGATCTATCACAAGGCGCTCGGCAAGTTCCCGATGGTCGGCATCCTGGGTGACTACCTGGGCGAGCGGCATGCCCTACGCAAGGTGGCGCGGGCCGGCCGGGCCTGGATCATCGGGCGCCGCGCGCCCGCAAGTGACCTGAGCGCGGTGGCCGGTGACGGCGGGTGAAGTCTGTTGCCCCGGCTGACCAACCGGGGGACGGAGGAGATACTTTTGGGCAGCCAGTAGACGATCGGGAGACACCGTGACGTACGTGATCGCCGAGCCTTGCGTGGACGTTCTCGACAAGTCCTGCATCGAGGAGTGCCCCGTCGACTGCATCTACGAGGGCGAACGGATGCTCTACATCCACCCCGACGAGTGCGTCGACTGCGGAGCGTGCGAACCGGTGTGCCCGGTCGAGGCCATCTACTACGAGGACGACGTGCCCGACCAGTGGCGCGACTACACGAAGGCCAACGCCGACTTCTTCAACGAGCTCGGTTCGCCGGGCGGCGCGGCCAAGGTGGGCAAGGTGCCGGCCGATCCACAGTGGATCAAGGACCTGCCCCCGCAGGGGGAGTGACGGCTACCAGCGTCCTACCCGCCTTTCCCTGGGACACCATCGCCGAGCAGGCCCAACTGGCCCGCTCCCACCCCGAGGGTCTCGTCGACCTCTCGGTCGGTACCCCGGTGGACCCGGTGCCGCGGGTCGTCCAGGACGCCCTGGCGTCGGTCGCGCACGAGCCCGGTTACCCGTGGACGGCCGGCACGCCGTCGCTTCGCGAGGCGGCCGCGTCGGCCCTGCGACGCCGCTTCGAGGTCACCGTCGACCCCGCGGCGGTGCTGCCCACGATCGGCTCCAAGGAGCTGGTCGCCTGGCTGCCGACGCTGCTCGGGCTCGGGCCCGGCGACGTCGTCGCCATCCCGGAGCTTGCCTATCCGACTTACGAGGCCGGTGCGCTGCTCGCCGGCGCGAAGGTGGCCCGGCTCGCCCCCGGTGCGGCCCCGCCGGCCGGTACCAGGCTGGTGTGGCTGAACTCGCCGTCCAACCCGACCGGCCGGGTCGCGCCGGCGCCCGAGCTCGCGGATGCGGTGGCGGCCGCGCTGGCGACCGGCGCGGTCGTCGCCTCGGACGAGTGTTATCTGTCGATGTCCTGGATTGCCCCGCGACCGGTCTCGGTGCTGCACCCTTCGGTCTGTGGTGGCCGGCACGACGGCCTGCTCGCCGTGCACTCGCTGTCCAAGTCGTCCAACCTCGCCGGCTACCGGGCCGGCTTCGTCGCCGGCGACCCCACCCTGGTCACCGCCCTGCTCGCGGTGCGAAAGCACGCCGGCATGATCGTGCCGCGGCCCGTGCAGGCCGCCATGACCGCCGCGCTGTCCGACGACGACCACGTGACCGAGCAACTCGCCCGCTACGCCGCCCGCCGCGACACGCTGCTCGCCGCCGTGCGCGGGGCCGGCTTCACCGTCGAGCACTCGACGGCCGGGCTGTACCTGTGGGCGACCCGGGGTGAACCGAGCCGTGGCACGCTCGGCTGGTTCGCCGAGCGGGGCATCCTGGTCGCTCCGGGCGACTTCTACGGCCCCGCCGGCGCCCGCCACGTTCGGCTCGCCCTCACCGCCACCGACGAGCGGATCGCCACCGCGGCGGCACGGCTGCGACCCTGACGGGGGTAGCTCGCTGGTCATGCGGGCTTGTAGCTGCGCTGAGCGCGGTCGGTGGCACCGAAACAGCGATGGGTGCGGCTCTTCTGCAAGGACTGGGATTACGGCGCTGCCACAGGGCGGCTCTAGATGCGGCCAGCGCGGGTCCGCGCCACCACACCCGTCCCCCCGCAGCGCCGCACCCGCCCGGCGACCAAGAACGACAGACTCCCGAGCTTCCCGTGACCGATTGGTCAACGGCACACCGTCCAATTGACCAATCAGTCACATCACCCCGCCAAGCGATACCCGAGCTTCCCGCCACTCCCGCACCCAACACCGACCCACGCCGCCGAACCCGTTCTTCCAGAAGAACCACACCCAACAGCGATCATGAGCGGCCAAACCCCATCCGACGGGCACCCGGCCCTCCATAGGAGCTGCCCACCCAACCCCTGACACGGGCGCTGGTCAGGCCAGCGCGCGCTCGGCGGCCATCCGTACCCGCGCCCACGCCGCCGGCCAGGCCGCCCTGGTCTCGGTGCGCCGGACGTCCTCCCGCTCGAACAGCCGCCCGGCCGCGAACCCGACGCCGATCGTGGCCGCCGGGCACATCCCGGCCAGCAACGCCGTCACCCGCTGCTGCGCGACGCACGCGTCCTGGTGGTCGCCGAGCACGTCCTGCATCGCCGCACAGGCCCGCAGCAGCTCGCGGGCCTGCTCGCCGAGCACCGGCGCCGCCAGCTCGGCCGTGTACCGCAGCCGCTTGCCGTGGATGCGCAGTGCGTGCAGCACCTCGTCGGCCGGCTGGTCGCCGCCCGCGGCAACGGCGGCACCAAGCCGATCGAACTCCTTGCGCACCAGCGAAACCAGCGTCACCTGCCGGTTCCGGGCCGCCGCCGGCACCGGTTCGGCCACCGCCCGCTCCAGCCGCTCGACCAGGGCGGCGTACCGCTCGCTGGCCAGCGCCCGCAACAGCACCGACCGCGCCGCCGCCCGCTCCTCCTGCAGCGCCGAGAGCAGCCGCTCCGCGTCCATCCGCTGACCTGTCTCGAACCGCGACGCGACCTCCCGCAACCGCATCAGCAGCACGTCCAGGTCGCGCACCGGCCCGAGCGCCCGGCCGAGCCACCCCAGCTCCGTGCGCAGCTCGTCGGCCCACCGGCGCGCGAGCAGCGGCCGCGCCGCACGCAGCACCGCCCGCATCCGCCGCACCGAAACCCGCATCTGATGCAGGTCCTCCGGGTCCTCGCCGCTGCGCGTCCCCGCCTCGTGCCGCAGCATCGCCCGCAACCTGGTCTCGAGCGCCGCCCGCACCTGCTGCGGCGGGTCTTCGGCCGTGGCGGTAGCGGACTCCGGTGCCGGGCCGGCCCACTCGCGGGCGTCGGGGCTCATGCCCCGATGCTAGGCACGCCGTCCAGCTACGCCGCGTCGATCGACTTCCGCAGCCGCTCGATCAGCTCCGCGTTCGTGAGGAAGTACCGCCCGTGGGTCTCCCGCAGCGTGGCCTCCGAGTCGGCGCTCAGCACCACGATCTCCATGTCGGCGAACTCCGGCTGTCGCTCCAACTCGAACCGGCGCCGCATGGCGGCGTCACCGTCCGCGAACGACTCCTTCAACATGAGCGCGGCCCGCTCGCGGTGATAGACCAGCACTACGTGCACCACGCGGTTCATGTTAGAGCCTCCCACCCATTGAGCTGGTCCGTGATCTCGGTGAGAGCCGCCTGTATGGACTCCCGCGCTACCACAGCGAGCTCTCGTCCGAACACGTCGTCGAACATGCCTCGCTCCAGTTGATCTATGACGTCGGCGCCCGCCGCCAGTCGCGTCAGGATTGCGTGGGCGACGTCGGGTGCCCGACTGAGATCGACAGGCTCGCCGTAACGGAGTCCTCTTCCCAGCAGGTCCGCCGCCCGCTCGAAGGCCTCGGCCCATCGATGTTGCAGTTCGGTCCGCACCTGGACCTCGAGCAGAACACCGTCTCGGCGAACCTCCAGGTGCACCGCTCGGTACCCCGCACGGGGATCACGGCGCCGGTCGATGATCTTAGGAGGTCGCAGGCGATCCTCGAAGATCGACTTTATCCGCTCGATGGCCTCGTCCTGGTGGGCACGATCGCCGTGCACGACGACTCGTAGGCCCGCGAGATCTCTGATCTGTGCCAGCGAGTGCAGTTCCGGATGCCGATGCAGCTTCTCCGGCGTCGTCTTGAGCGTCTTGACCCTTGGCGACATCGGCGTGACATGTGTCATGTCCGCGCAGAGCGCTTCGATGTCTGCGTGCGCGGACGCGAGCACGCGGCGGTAGTAGATGAGCAGGTCCGCAAGGCAGTGGAGGTCTTCTGGCGTCTCCGTGCCGTTGCGAAGCCGATGGGTCAGCTTCTTCGACTGACTGCCGCTGATGGGTAAGCCCGCAGCGGCACATTACAATAAGCTGTCGCCGGCTCGGAGGCTGCCCAGCCACCGATTCCCATGATCGTCGAAGTGTTGGCTCACCGTGCGGAGTTCGGGGCAAGTGCACGATGGGTCACACTTTCGCCGATTCGCCGATGCCTGCCCCTGTCTCCGCCTACCCATGCGCCTGTCACCGCCAGTGACCTCTCCTGGTCGCGGATGTGGGTCAACGGTGTTGATCACGAGGTTGTCGCCCTGCTGAATCGATCCGCAGGGGCGACAACTTCGTGATCAACAACCGGTTCCGCCCACCGAACCCCGCGACCCTTACCACCTGTGACCGCCTGGGCTGGCACCGTCCGGCTACCCGACCAGGGCACCGCCGGTGAGCAGCAGGTTGGTCAGGGTCGCCGGGTGCGCGACCCCGGCGACGGTCAGGCCGAGGGCGACGGCGAGGGTGGCACCGGCGACCAGCGCCGCGAAGCCGAGGATCGCCATGACGCTCCGCCGGCTGGCCGCCGGTCAGGTGTTGGCGTGCAGGGCGGCGTTGAGGGTGACGCGCGCGGCGGGGCTCCTCGGCGTCACCTCGACCGTGCCGGTTTGGGAGTTGCGCCGGTAGAGCAGCCCGGGGCCGCCGGACAGCTCGCGGGCCTTGACGACCGTGCCGTCGGGGAGGGCGACCTTGGTGCCGGCGGTCACGTAGAGGCCGGCTTCCACGATGCAGTCGTCGCCGAGGGAGATGCCGATGCCGGCGTTCGCGCCGATCAGGCAGCGGCGGCCGACCGAGATGACCTCGCGGCCGCCGCCGGAGAGGGTTCCCATGATCGAGGCGCCGCCGCCGAGGTCGGACCCGTCGCCGACCACGACCCCGGCCGAGATGCGGCCCTCGACCATGCTGGCGCCGAGGGTGCCGGCGTTGAAGTTGACGAAGCCCTCGTGCATGACGGTGGTGCCGGGGGCCAGGTGGGCGCCGAGGCGGACGCGGTCGGCGTCGGCGATGCGGACCCCGGTCGGCACGACGTAGTCGACCATGCGCGGGAACTTGTCGATCCCGTACACGGTGACGGGTCCGCGGGCGCGCAGGCGGTGCCTTATCTGGTCGAAGTCCTCGACCGGGCACGGCCCTTGGTTGGTCCAGACGACGTTGGCGAGCAGGCCGAAGACCCCGTCGAGGTTGCACTCGTTGGGCCGCACCAGCCGCCTGGACAGCAGCTGCAGCCGCAGGTAGACGTCGTGTGCGTCGGCGGGCGGCTCGGCAAGGGAGCCGATCACGGTGTCGACCGCGACCCGGCAGACGCCGCGGGCCGGATCGGGTTCGGGCCTTGGCAGGTTGAGCACGTGGGCGCCGGCCCGGCCGCCGAGGTGTTTCGTGCCCGGCTGCCTCGTGCCGGGCACGGCGCCGGCTTCCACGATGACGTACTCGGTGTCCAGCACCGTGCCGTCGTCGGTGATCGTGGCGACGCCATGGCCGAAGGCCCCGTTGGTCAGCATGGCGCGACGCTACCGTGGGCGGATGCCCGAGCTTGACCTTGCCTTGGACCCGGTGGACCTGACGGCGGCGCTGGTGGACGTTCCGAGCGTGTCCGGGGAGGAGACCGCGCTCGCCGACGCCGTCGAGCACGCGCTGCGCGAGCAGGCGCCGCACCTGGAAGTCGACCGCAACGGCAACACGGTGCTGGCCCGCACCCACTTCGGGCGGCCGGCCAGGGTGCTGCTCGCCGGTCACCTGGACACGGTGCCGATCGCCGGGAACCTGCCGAGCAGCCGCCGCGACGGGCTGCTGTACGGCTGCGGAACGAGCGACATGAAGGCCGGCGACGCGGTGATCCTGCACCTGGCCGCGACGGTGCCGCGGCCGGCGTATGACCTGACGCTCGTGCTCTACGACTGCGAGGAGGTCGAGGCCGCCCGCAACGGGCTCGGCCGGATCGAGCGGGAGCAGCCCGAGTGGCTCGCCGCCGACCTGGCGATCCTCGGCGAGCCGACCGGCGCCACGGTCGAGGCCGGCTGCCAGGGCACCCTGCGGGCGGTCGTGACGACCACCGGCCGCCGCGCGCACAGTGCCCGCTCGTGGCTCGGCAGCAACGCCATCCACGCCGCCGGCCGCGTGCTGGACATCCTCGCCGGCTACCGGCCGCGCAACCCGGTCATCGACGGCCTGACCTACCGGGAGGGGCTGCAGGCGGTCGCGATCAACGGCGGCGTCGCCGGCAACATCGTGCCGGACGAGTGCGCGGTGACCGTCAACTTCCGGTTCGCCCCGGACCGCTCGCTCGAGCAGGCCCGCGGGCACGTGTCCGAGCTGTTCGACGGCTTCGGCGTGGCGTTCACCGACGGCGCGCCCGGCGCGCTGCCCGGCCTCGGGCGTTCAGCCGCGCAGGCGTTCCTGCGAGCCACCGGCACGACCCCCACCGCGAAGTTCGGCTGGACCGACGTGTCGCGGTTCGCCGTCCTCGGCATCCCGGCGCTCAACTACGGCCCGGGCGACCCCAACCTGGCGCACACCCGCGAGGAGCACGTCGACCCGGCGAAGATCACCGAATGCGCCCGGGTGCTGCGCGAGTACCTGAGCGCTCAGACCACGATCGAGAACTCGCCGATCGGGTCGAGCAGCTCCTCCTCCTCGTAGGCCAGGTGCGACAGCAGCGTGGCCGCCAGCTCGTCGGTGGCGGCCCGCACGTCGCCTGGCCGGGCGCGGCCGGCGATCAGCTCGACCAGGACCCGGTCGAGGCTGTCGAGCAGACCGGCGATCACCTCGTGCTCCTCGCCGAGCCGCGTGAGTACGGGTTCGAGCGTGTCGTCCGCCGCGCGCAGCGTGGGGAACAGCGCCACGTCCTCGATCGTGTGGTGCACGCTGACCACCCGGCAGTAGGAGGCGCAGAACGCTCCGAGCGTCCAGTAGTTCTGCCGCATGGTCGTGCGGTTGACCAGGTCGCGGGCGCGCTCGGGGTCCAGCCCGTGCTCGGCGACCTGCTCGACGACCTCCTGGATGCGCGCCAGCTCGGCCCGCAGGTGCTGGTGGACCGCCACCAGGGTGCGCTGGCCGACCAGCCCCGACTCGGTGGCGGTCGAGTCGGCTCGCCGCGGCCGCCGCGGCCGGTCTGCTTCGTCGAGCGCGCTGGCGTGCGGCACGAGGTCAACAGTAACGGCCAATCATTAGGGTGGCGCCATGACCGCCCTGAACGATGAGGAGCACCCGCGCGAGAAGCAGCGCGGACCGATCGTGCTGCGCAGGTCGCGGCGCGAAGAGGCGACGACCACCGACCAGCGCCTGCTCGACTCGCGCGGGCCGTCCGACTGGGTGCACACCGACCCGTGGCGGGTTATGCGCATCCAGTCCGAGTTCGTCGAGGGCTTCGGCATGCTCGCCGAGCTGCCGCGGGCGGTAACCGTGTTCGGCTCGGCGCGGACCCCGCGCGAGCACCCCGAGTACGAGCTCGGCCGCAAGATCGGCGGCGCGCTCGCGAACGCCGGCTTCGCGGTGATCACCGGGGGCGGCCCCGGGACCATGGAGGCGGTCAACCGGGGCGCCTCGGAGGCCGGCGGCATGTCGGTCGGGCTCGGCATCGAGCTGCCGTTCGAGCAGGGCCTGAACCCGTGGGTCGACCTCGGCATCAACTTCCGCTACTTCTTCGCCAGGAAGATGATGTTCATCAAGTACGCGCAGGCGTTCGTGTGCCTGCCGGGCGGGTTCGGCACGCTCGACGAGCTGTTCGAGGCGCTGTGCCTGGTGCAGACCAAGAAGGTCACCAAGTTCCCGGTCGTGCTGTTCGGCGAGTCGTACTGGGGCGGCCTCTACCACTGGGTCAGGGAGACCGTGCTGGGCACCGGCAAGGTCAACGAGCGGGACCTGGAGCTGCTCTACCTGACCGACGACGTCGACGACGCCGTGCGCGTCGTCGAGGACGCCTACCGCGCCTGGGAGGCGACCCACTGAGTTGCCGGGTGGGTCGCCTCGCCACCGAGGGGCTAGACCGGGGTTAGATCAGGATCACGGAGCCACGATCACGAACAGCACCTCACCTGTCATCCACGGCTCGTCGAACACGCACGTCGCCGTCGAGGTGCCGTTGCCGGTGACGGTGTTCCCGTTGGCGTACCACGGACCCCAGCCGCCGCAACCGAACCGTGACCGCCACTGCTGAGCGGCCGGGCGCCCGCCGCACGCGAGGTAGCTGGTGTCGACGTCGATCACGTAAGCGGAGCAGTCCGCCGGCAGCTGGCTGCCGTCGAGGATCGTGCCGAGCCCGGTGTCGCTGATGTCCACCGGCTGGCTGGCGGAGGTGAGCCGGACGCGGAACGTCTCGGTGGCCTCGGCGACGCTGTCGACGATCGTGTCGACGACGATCTGGGCGCGGCCGTCGGTACCGGTGGTGATCTTGAAGGGCGGGGAGTACGGGAACGACTTGAAGTCCTGGCCCTCGGTCGCGGTGATCCCCTCGAGGTCGAAGTCGAAGGTGATCCTGCTTCCGCTGAAGTTCGACACGGTGATGTCGAACCGCAACCGCTGGAAGTACCGGGTGGTGCACGGTCCGGGCACCGACGGGTTGCAGCGCAGCTCGTGCTCGACCGACTGGGCGTCGGTGACGGTGGCGACCATGGTGGCCGCCGAGGCCGGCGCAGCCGGCAGCCAGCAGGACAGGAACATGACGGCGGCGGCGGCCAGTACTCGACGGGTGAATCTCACGCTCTACCCTTTCGCGTTCGAAAAACAACTGGGTGCGGGACCGGCCCACGATGCCACCCGCCGTCACCCGAGGTAGCTGATCTCGAACAATTCCGAACGCCGGCCACCGCCCGGCGCGTGCCGGTGTTCGGCCGAGGACGCCTACCGGACCTGGGAGGCGACCCACTGAACCATTGGGGCCGCCCCCCAGGGGCGGAGAGTCAGGCGACGATCACGAACACCACCGAGCCCAACAGCCCGTCGTAGAGGCACGTGGCGGTGGAGGTCCCGTTGCCGGTGACGATGTTGCCCGACGCCCAGGGCGGCGGGAAGTCGGCGCACTCGAACCTGGACCGCCACTGCTGCGCGGCCGGCCGGTTCGTGCACGTCATCGACCCGGTGTAGGCGGTGACGACCGACGCAGTGCAGTCCGGCGGCAGCTGGCTGCCGTCGCGGATGGTGCCGATCCCGGTGTCGCTGATGTCGACCGGCCGGCTCGCGCTCGTCAGGCGCACCCGCATCGTCTCGGTCGGCTCGGTGACGCTGTCCATGATGATATTGACCGCGATGGTCGCGGTGCCGATGCTGCTCGTGGTGATCTGGTTGGGCGGGCTGTAGGGCCACGAGACGAAGTCGGTCCCCAGCGTCGCGGTGATCCCTTCCAACTGGAACCCGAATGTGATCGGGCTGCCGCTGAAGTTCGACACCGACAGGTTGAACAGCAGCCGCCGCTCGTACTTGAGGTTGCACGGTCCGGGTTGGTAGCCGCACTCCAGTTCGTACTCGTTAGAGGACGCGTCGTTGACGGTGGCCACCATCGTCAACGCGACCGACGGCGGCGCGGCGGCGGCCGGCACCGCCGGCAGAACGCCCAGCGTCAACGTGACGGCCGAGGCCGCGAGGATTCGACGGGTAGTTCTCATGTTCCACCCCTTCGAAAGGTGTGGTGCAGGACGGGCGCTGCCACCATGCCACCGGTAGCCGCCCGCCGGGCCCGATCCCGAACAACGCCGAACGCCGGCCGCGGCCGGACCGTGCGACGATCGCGCGTGTGACCAGGCCATTGCGGTTTGGCCGGCGGGCGGTTCGGGAGGACCGGGCGCTGGTGATGGCGATCGTCAACCGCACGCCCGACTCGTTCTACGACCGGGGCGCCACGTTCGAGGAAGCGGCGGCGGTCGCCGCGGCCGACCGGGCGGTGGCCGAGGGCGCCGACATCCTCGACATCGGCGGGGTCAGGGCGGGCGCCGCCGGCGACTGGGTGGAGACCGCGGAGGAACTGCGCCGCGTCGTCCCGCTCGTGTCGGCGATCCGCGAGCGGCATCCGGACCTGGTGATCAGCGTCGACACCTGGCGCCACCAGGTCGCCGACGCGGCCTGCGCGGCCGGCGCCGACCTGGTCAACGACTCCTGGGCCGGCGCCGACCCGGACCTGGGCCGGGTCGTCGCCGAGCACCGGGTCGGCGTCGTGTGCACGCACACCGGCGGCCTGCCGCCGCGCACGGACCCATACCGGGTCCACTACGACGATGTCGTCCGCTCGGTGGTCGACGAGGTGGTCGCGGCGGCCGAGCGGATGGTCGCGCTCGGCGTGCCGGCCGAGGGCATCCTGATCGACCCCACCCACGACTTCGGCAAGAACACCTGGCACGGGCTGCAGTTGCTGCGCCGCACCGGGGAACTGGTGGCGACGGGGTGGCCGGTGCTGATGGCGCTGTCGAACAAGGACTTCATCGGCGAGACCATCGGCGCGGGCGTCGACGAGCGGGTCGACGGCACGCTCGCGGCGACCGTGGTCGCGGCGCAGGCCGGCGCCCGGGTGTTCCGCGCGCACCAGGTGCGGCGCACCAGGCACGTGCTGGAGATGGTCGCCTCGATCAACGGCACCCGGCCGCCCGCCCGGGCGATCCGTGCCCTGGCGTGAGCCGAGGGGCTCCGCGCGAATTGTCAGGCCGCTCCGCGCGGTGCGCGGATTGTCAGGCCGCTCCGCGCGGTGCGCGGATTGTCAGATGACTGTGCCACCATCGCCTGGTGCTGACCGTACTGATCTATCTGCTGGTCATGGTGGCCGTGGGGACGGTGATCTACCTGCTCGCCACCCTGGTGTTCGGCCGCGGCGAGGAGCTGGCCCCGCTCGCGCCCGGCGCCACCCCGACCACGCTGCCGCCCTCCGAGATCACCGGTGACGACGTGCGCGCCCTGCGGTTCCAGCAGGTCGTGCGCGGCTACCGGATGTCCGAGGTCGACTGGGCGTTGCGCCGGCTCGCCAGCGAACTGGACGCGGTGCGCGACCGCGTTGCCGAGCTCGAGGAGCGGCTCGGTGACGGCCAGGAGGGGCTGCGGCACCGGGTCGATCGGGCGGACCGGTGATGTTCGAGATCAGCGTCCGAACCCCGGTGGTCGCACCGGTCGACCAGGTGTGGGGCGTGGCCACCGACTGGGCGCGCCAGGGCGACTGGGTGCCCGGCACGGTCGTGCGCGTGGTGCGGGGCGACGGCCGTTCGGTGGGTTCGCGACTGCTCGCGTTCACCGGCCTTTACGACATCGGGTTCGTCGACCACCTGGAGATCGTCGAGTGGGAGCCGCCGCGGCGCTGCGTCGTCCGGCACACCGGGCGGCTGCTGCGCGGCACCGGGGAGTTCGCCGTGGAGCCAGGCGACGGGTGCTCGACCTTCGTCTGGATCGAGCGGTTGCAGCCGCCGTTCGGACCGGTCGGCCGGCTCGCCCTGGCGCTGCTGCGGCCGGCGGTGGGTCTGGGGCTGCGTGCGGCCGGGCGCAAACTGGCGGCGGTCTGCGAGCGGAGGGCGATCCGATGACCGGCGGCGTGCCCGACCCGGACGGCAGGTCGCGCTGCGCCTGGGCGCTGTCCACGCCCGATTACGTGCAGTACCACGACCTCGAATGGGGCGTGCCGTTGCACGGCCGGGCCGAGCTGTTCGAGCGGATGTGCCTGGAGTCGTTCCAGTCCGGCCTGTCCTGGCTGACGATCTTGCGCAAGCGGCCGGCGTTCCGCACCGCGTTCGCCGGCTTCGAGCCGGACGAGGTCGCCGGGTTCGACCAGTCCGACGTGGAGCGGCTGATGGCCGACGCCTCGATCGTGCGCAACCGGGCCAAGATCGACGCGACCATCCGCAACGCCCGGCTCGTCGTCGATCTTGACGTCGGCCTCGACGAGCTGCTCTGGTCGTTCGCCCCGGACCCGGCCGGCCGCCAGCGGCCCGCGACGCTCGCCGACGTGCCGGCCATCACCGACGAGTCCAAGGCGATGGCCCGCGAGCTCAAGCGGCGCGGCTTCGTCTTCCTCGGTCCCACCACGTGCTACGCGCTCATGCAGGCCACGGGCATGGTCGACGACCACGTCGCCGACTGCTACCGCGCCCAACCCTCCAACCTCACTCCAGCCGATTGAGTGGCGGGTTGAGCGGTCGGCTGTATGGCCAGCACAGTGCTGGTTGGTGGCCGGCTGGCTTCGCGGCTGGTTCAGTGGCTGGCTCAGTGGCCGGTGAACGAGGGCTTGCGCTTGGTGACGAACGCCTGCACGGCCTCGAGGTGGTCGGCGGTGACGCCGAGCTCGGCCTGGGTGCGGGCCTCGGTGGCGAGCGCGGCGTCGAGGTTGGCGGAAGCCCCGGTCAGCAGCGCCTCCTTGATCCGGGCGTAGGCGGCCGTCGGGCCGGTCGCCAGCCGCTGGGCCAGCCTGGTCGCCTCGGCCAGCGCCGCGCCATCGGGCACGACCCGGTTGACCATGCCGGTCGTGTGCGCCTGCGGCGCGTCGACCGGCTCGCCGAGCAGCATCATCTCCATCGCCCGGCCGTAGCCGACCAGGCGCGGCAGCGTCCACGACGCGGCGGTGTCGGCGGAGAGCCCCACTCCGGCGAAGGCGAGGATGAACTTCGCCGACTCCGCGGCGATTCGCAGGTCACAGGCGAACGCCAGGGCGGCGCCGGCGCCGGCCGCGGTGCCGTTGACCGCGGCGATGATCGGCTTGGGCATGGTCAGCACGGCCCGCACGAGCGGCGTGTAGTGCTCCTCGACGGTGCGCATCTGCGCGCCGTCCGGGCCGCCCATCAGGGCGATGTGCTCCTTGAGGTCCTGGCCGGCGCTGAACGCACGGCCGGCGCCGGTCAGGACGATCGCCCGCACCGCCTCCTCGCCGGCGGCCCAGCGCAGCTCGGAGAGCAGGGTCTCCTTGAGCTCGTTGTTGAAGGCGTTGTACGTGTCGGGGCGGTTGAGGGTGAGGACACGCACGCCGCCGGCGTCCTCGGCGAGCAGCACGGGCTGGTCGGGCACTTGGGTCCTCCTACGGGATCAGGCGATCGTGGCGTTGCGGTCCGGGCACAGGCACGCGTCGACGAACCGGGTGGTTGCCGGTGCCAGCTGTGCCGTGTGCAGGTCGAAGAACTCGGCGGCGGCCGAGCCCGGCCAGCCAGGCGGGAGCAGCGCGGGCGGCAGCCCGGGGTCGCGGAACAGGAACCGGCGCCAGCCGTGCAGCAGCCGCTGCGAGGTGGCGAACGCGACCGGCTCGTCGGTGACGTCGACGCCGGCGAGCACGGCCGACCAGTGCCCGACGAACTCCGCGTACTCGGCGCCCAGCACCGCGAGGTCCCACGCGGCCGCGGCCAGCTCGGCGTCGTCGCCGTCATGCCTGGCGTCGAAGGTGCGCGCGGGCACCTGCTCGGCGTCCAGCAGCGCGGGCAGCTCGAGGGACGGCCGCGGGGCGACCCAGGTGGCCGGGCCGAGCGGGCCGTAGCCGAGCAGCCGCAGCGACGAGGTCAGCCGGTCCTTCTCGGCCCGCACCGGCAGCCGGTCCAACACCACGACGTGCCAGCGTCCGTCCCAAGTGGACGGTCGGGTGCGGTAGATCCGGGCGCCGGCCTCGTCGAGTCGCAGCTCCGCACGCCCAGTCAGCGCGTAACCGGCCCCGGCGGCCAGGCGGACCGGCCGCAGCCAGCCCTGGCGCACCATCCGGGACACCGCCGTGCGGACGGCCGGCGCCGCAAAGCCGAGCGGTTCGAGCAGCCTCACCAGCGCGGCCACCGTCGCTGCCCCGCCGCGGGCGCGCAGGTGCCCGCCGTAGACATCGAACAACGCCGCCCTGGCCCGCACGGCGGCCGAGTTTTCCACCAGCGCGCCGAGACGGCCACCGCGGCGCCTCAGTGCGCCGCAAAGCGGCACCGCGGCGCCTCAGCGTGCCGCAAAGCGGCACCGCGCCGCCTCAGCGTGCCGCGAGGGACGCAGCGGTGCCTTTCAACGCGCCGCAAGGGGCGCAGCGGTGCCTTCAGCGCGTCGCAACGGAGACCCAGCGGCGCCTTTCATGCTGGCGAAAGGGTTGCCGGCAACTTCCGGCGGGTCGCTGAGTGAAATGATCGGTTCCGATACCGTGGTACCTGCTGATGCGCGAGAATGAGCACCCTAACCTAACTGGACCAACACGGCACTGGACCAACACGGCGCAGCGCACCGGCGGGAACGCAGATGGAGGGAGCACGCTATGGCGGCCATGAAGCCCCGGACCGGTGACGGTCCCCTCGAGGTCACCAAGGAGGGGCGCGGCATCGTGATGCGCGTTCCACTCGAGGGTGGTGGGCGCCTAGTCGTCGAGATGTCGGCAGAGGAGGCCAACGAGCTCGGCGATGCGCTGAAGGCTGCCGCGAGCTGACTGCTCGCCCGAAATACTCCGACAGCTCCGGAACTGGTTCGCCAGGCCGGAGCCGTCGCCGTTTCCGGGTAGGTTTCCTCAGCGGTTCACCAGCCCCAAGGAGCGGGGATAACCGTTGACTGTGTCACACCCGAAGCCCGACCCGACGCCGCCGTCCGGCCCGACGTCTCGCCGTCCCTCCCGGTCGAATAGCAGATCCGGCCGGTCGCCGGTGCGGGTGACCCCGCCGACCCCGCTCGCGGACGTGGCTGTCGCCGCCGAGCTCAAGCGCGGCGTACCGCTGGCCGTCACCGTCGCCGACCAGTTGGAGCTCGGCCCGCACTTCGAACGGCTCGGCATCGACCCCTCCTGGCTGGAGGCGGCCGGTGTCACCGGCCGCGCCGGCACCGTGCACGCCGTCCCCCGGCCAGGCTCCCGGCCGGGGACGGCCTGGCTGGTCGGCGTCGGCACCGGCTCGGTGCGCGACTACCGGGCCGCCGGGGCCGCGCTGACCAGAGCGGTCGGCGCCAGGGCCGAGACCGACCGGGACGCCGGGCGGCCCGCGACCCGCGCGGTGCAGCTGGCGCTGCCGGCACCGGCGGGCACCGACCACGCCGTGGCCTTCGCGCTCGGCGCCGCGCTCGGCTCGTACCGCTTCCGGATCACCGGAAACGACCGCTCGCAGGCGGCGCGCTCGGTCACCCTGATCGGCCCCGGGGAACTGACCCCGGCCGTCGCCAGGGCGATGGTGCTTGCCAGGGCGACCGGCCTGACCCGCGATCTCGCCAATACTCCGAGCGACGTCAAGGACCCGGCGTGGCTGGCCACCACGGCGGCCCGCCTGGCCGAGCGGGTGCCCGGCGTGGTTGC
>DASSUA010000654.1:0-3266 GCA_035707525.1 Pseudonocardiaceae bacterium | reverse complement strand
GAACTGGTCGCCGAGACGGCTGGCGGCGGTCAGCGCCGCACGCTCGGTCGCCAGCAGGTCGTGCCACCGGCCCTCACGCTCGAGGATGGGAGCAATGACCCAGGCCAGCTGCCACGTCTGGGTGTCGAACCCGCCTTCGAGCGCCAGCCGGACGGCGGCCAGCAACGCCGGAAGCTCGGCTGCGAGCCAGCCCCGGGCCTGCTCCCGATCGGCGAATGCCGCCACAGTGACGCCCGGCTGCATCGGGTCGAGCGTGACCGGCTCCGCCGCCCGGTACAGCAGCTGGCTGGCGGCGTCGGCGCTGCGCAGGTAGTGATCGAGCATCCGCCGGGTCGCCAGCGTCCGCTCCGTGCCGGTCTCCTGCGTGCTCGCGAGCTCGGCGGCGTAGACCTGTAACAGGTCGTGTAACGCGTACCGGTCGGGCGCTCCTTCGACGAGGAGACTCGCCCGGCAGAGCTCCGCCAGGGCGCGCCGCGCCGAGGCCGCGTCGACGCCCGCGACGCTCGCCGCTGCCGCCGCCCTGAACGTCGAACCCGGGTGCAGCCCGAGCAGCCGGAACAGCCGTGCCGCCGGGATGCCCAACCCGCGGTACGACCAGGAGAACACGGACGGTAGGTCGGTCGCCAGGTCGTCCGTGGCGAGCACGTCCCGCGCGCCGCGTCGAGCTGCCGGGCCAGGCTGTCGAGCGAACAGTCGTGGCCGGTGGCCGCCTGGGCAGCGACAACGGCGAGCGCCAGCGGCAGGCCGCCGCACCTGGAGATGATCTCTTCCACGGCGGCGGGCGCCGCCCGCACCCGCGGCTCGCCGAGCCGGTGAGCCAGCATCTGGAACGCCTCGGCACGGGAGAGCGGGTCCACCCGGAACGGATGAGCGCCCGCCGCGGCCACCAGGCCCGGCAGCTGGCTGCGACTCGTCACCAGCACCGCGCACCCCGGCGCGCCGGGCAGCAGTGGGCGGACCTGCGCGGCCTCGCGCGCGTTGTCCAAGACGAGCAGGACCCGCTTCCCAGCCAGCAGGCTCCGGTAGAGGGCCGCCTGATCATCCACAACGACCGGTACCCGGTGCGGCGGTACGCCGAGCGCGTCCAGGAACCCTCGCAACGCCTGGGACGGGCTCATCGCATCCGCGGTCGGGCCGAAGCCGCGCAGGTTGACGTAGAGCTGCCCGTCCGGGAACCGGTCAGCCACGCGATGGGCCCAACGCACGGCGAGGCTGGTCTTACCAACCCCGGCGGTTCCGGATATGACAGCGATCCCGAGCGTGCCCGGATGCGCCCCGGTCGCAGTCATGGCCTCGTCCAGGCAGGCCAGCTCGGCGCCTCGCCCGACGAAGCCGGGCAGGTCCGGCGGCAGCTGCGCCGGCAGGACGGGAGGATAGGCAGCGGTGGTGGTCCGCACCTCGGCCCGCTGCCGCGGGGAGCCCTGGTCGGACGGGCTCACCGCGTCCCCGGCCCACAGCAGGGGGTCGGACCGCAACACCGCCTCGTGCAGCCGCCGCAGGTCGATGCCGGGCTCGATGCCGAGCTCCTCCCGAAGCTGGCCGGCGAGTGCCGTGTACGCCGCCAGGGCCTCGGCCTGCCGGCCGTCCCGGTAGAGCGCCACCATGAGCGAGGCGGCGGCCCGCTCGCGGTAGGGATGGTCCCGCACGAACCCGGCCAGCTCGGAAATGATGCGGTGGTGGTGACCGAGCCCGAGCTCGAGCGCCAGGCACTCCTCCCACGCCGCCAGCCGGTGCTCGTCCAGCCGCGACGCCTCGCCGCTGAGCACCCGGCTCGACAGTCCCGCCAGTGCCGGACCGCGCCACAAGGCCAGGGCCGCCCGAAGCTGGGCGACCGCCGCCCCGGGATCGCTGGGAACCGCGCGGCGTCCGGCAGCGACCATGCTGTCGAACGTGTGCGCGTCGAGCTGGCCGTCGGCCACGTACAGCGCGTATCCGGAACGGGTCGTCGCGATCAGACCTGCCGGAGCCCCGCTGCTGACCAGGCTCCGGCGGAGCTGGGTGACCAGGTCCCGCACCTGGTGGCGGGCGGTCGCCGGGGGCTCGTCCTCCCAGACCGCGTCGACCAGCCGATCGACACTGACCGGGCGACCCGCGTCGAGCAGGAGCGCGGCCGTGATCGTCTCCTGACGCCGGCCGGACAGCCGGAGCCGGTTCCCGTCCGCGAGGATCTCCAGGGGGCCCAGGATCCTGAACTCAGGGCCAGCCATCCGACGACCGCCCCGAACCAGCGCCCACTGCCGCCTCCCGGTCCCGCCGTGTCCGGCGCCGAACGGCACCGTCCCCGAGGCATTACAGCACGTGCGGTACGCGCAGCAAAACGACCCGCCAGCAGAGGCAGCTGATCATTGGATCCTGTTCCCGAGGTCCGGGCGAGAACGTTTCGAGAAGCTTCCGAGAACGGTGCCGGCCACCGTGGCGATGCCGGGTGCATGCCGTTGTGCGCCACAGGCGGCGCGGCCGTATCCACGAGGGGAGACTCGTCGTTGAGAACCATCAAGCTTGCGCTGGTGTCACTGGTGACGTTGGCGCTCGTCCTGATCTCGGGAAGTACCGCACACGCGGCCACCTACTTCTTCAAGCCGGGCCACCCGACGTACTTCGGCGGCCCCAGAACGAGTCCCTACTGCACCGGCGGCTACGCCATCCGGGGCGCTTCGGGCCTGTTCTTCCTGACCGCCGGCCACTGCGCCGGAGTCGGCACTGTGGTCTACGGCACGGACACCCGCTTCGGGGTGGTCAGCCATACCCGGTGGACGGTGCATGACACAGCTTTGATCAGGCCGGACTCCGGTGTGGACGCGTACCAGATCGTGGTCGACCCGGTGAGCGGCCGCAGCCCGGGAAGGGTCGTGGGCATCTTCCCCGAGGGCTCCCTCGGAAACGGGACCCGGGTCGGAAAGATGGGCGTCACCACCGGATGGACCGAGGGAGGGGTCTACGGCACGATCTCCTGGTACGGCATGACGGCCTACTGCAGCAACGCCGATACCTGGGCCGGTGACAGCGGCGGGCCGGTATGGCGCAGTGATGGTCAGGGACACGTGTGGGCCGTGGGCATCACCGTCGCCTACTACCCGGCCACCGGCGACGGCTGCTTCCTCCCGATCCAGCGGCTGCTGGACAACTGGGGTGCGTACCTGCCGGTCTTCGCCTACGCGGCGGTGTCGATGCCGAACGGCTCCCCGCAGGCGCTGCCGACGCTGAGCACTGAAGGCCTGGTGCCGGCCGCGACCGTGCGCCCGGTCAGCTCCTAGACCCCGGCCCGT
>DASSUA010000653.1:0-5331 GCA_035707525.1 Pseudonocardiaceae bacterium | reverse complement strand
ACGCCGGATTCGTCCCGGGGTGCGACGCCGGATTCGTCCCGGGGTGCGACGCCGGATTCGTCCCGGGGTGCGACGCCGGACCCGCCCGGGGCGCGCCCGGCACCGTGGACCGCCGGCCGCCGGCCGTCAGCAGGCGCGCACGAGCACCGCGTGCGCCACCGCGACCCGCAGCTCGGCACCATTGTCCTCACCGTGCACGCTGACCATCCCGGACGGGGCACTCGCCGCCGCGACCTGCACCTCGTTGCCCGGCATGACCCCGCCCGACCGCAGCTGGGCCAGCACGTCGGCATCGAGTTGGACGTGCTCGGCGATGCGCCGCACCTGCACCCGCCCGCCGCCGCGCCGGGCGACCGCGTCGAGCCGCTCCAGACCTGGTTCGGCAGCGGCCGCCGGCTCCCCGACACCGAGCTCGTCCAGGCCGGGGATCGGGTTGCCGTACGGCGAGGTCGTCGGGTGTCCGAGCAGCTCGACGAGCTTGCGCTCGACCGCCTCGCTCATGACGTGTTCCCAGCGGCACGCCTCGGCGTGGACATGCTCCCAGTCCAGCCCGATCACGTCGACCAGCAGCCGCTCGGCGAGCCGGTGCTTGCGCATCACCGCCACCGCCCGGGACCGGCCCTTGTCGGTGAGGTCCAGGTGGCGGTCGTCAGAGACGATCAGCAGGCCGTCGCGCTCCATCCGAGCCACCGTCTGGCTCACCGTCGGGCCGCTCTGACCGAGCCGCTCGACGATCCGGGCGCGCAGCGGTACGACGCCCTCCTCCTCGAGCTCGTAGATCGTGCGCAAGTACATCTCGGTGGTGTCGATGAGGTCGTTCACGGCCGGTCTCCTTCTGCTGCTAACGATGTTAAACCCCGCCAACGCGCCCGATTCGCATTGCGACCTGGGCGCTCGAGCCAACCGGCGGGGTGGGCCAGGCGAGGCCGTGACCGGACCGCCAGGATTGTCGGCATGCACCCGCTCATCGGCACCGCCGAGCTGGCCGGCCTGCTCGGCGGGCCGCGACCGCCGACCCTGCTCGACGTCCGGTGGGCGCTGTCCGGGCCGCCCGGCGAGCAGCTCTATGCCGCCGGGCACCTGCCGGGCGCGGTGTTCGCCGACCTAGACGACGATCTGTCCGCACCGCCCGGGGCGGGCGGCAGGCACCCGCTGCCCGAGCCGGAGAACCTACAGGCGGCGCTTCGACGCCTCGGCGTCTCGGGCGACCGCCCGGTCGTCGCCTATGACGCCGGCGACGGTTCGGTGGCCGCCCGCGCCTGGTGGCTGCTGCGCTGGGCCGGGCACGGTGAGGTCGCCGTGCTCGACGGCGGTTACGCGGCCTGGTCGGCGCAGGGCCGCGAGGTGGTCGGCGGCCCGGCCGGCCCCGCCAGCGTCCCGGGGGACTTCGTCGTGCGACCGGGCGGGATGCCGGTGCTGGACGCGGGCGAGGCCGCGGCGCTCGCGGCGGGCGACGGCGTGCTGCTCGACGCGCGGGCCGCCGAGCGCTTCGCCGGCGAGACCGAGCCGATCGACCCGGTCGCCGGCCACGTTCCGGGCGCCCGCAGCGCCCCGGCCACCGCCAACCTCGGTCCGGACGGGCGGTGGCTGCCCGCGGCCGAGCTGGCCGGCCGGTTCGCCTCGCTCGGCGTGCGGCCCGGTGTCGAGGCGGGCGCCTACTGCGGTTCTGGTGTGACGGCGTGCGCGCTCGTGCTGGCCCTGGAAGTGGCCGGGGTGACGACCGCGGCGCGGCCGGCCGCCCTCTACGCCGGGTCGTGGTCGCACTGGTGCACGGATCCCTCGCGCCCGGTGGCCACCGGCCACGACCGCTGAAGGGCCCGGTCATGACCGTCCGTTTCGGGTCGCGCCCGATCCGGCCGCGCCGTCACCTTGGCCGGTCGCGGCGGGCGGGGACCGGTTGCGTTCGCCCTCGTGAGGGTGGCGCGCGCCGGGACCTGCCGGGGTAGCTTGCCCGGTATGACGGCACGCGCGGCGGTGGTTTGGAACGAGCAGCTGCTCGGCTACGACCTTGGCGGGCACCATCCGCTCGATCCGATCCGGCTCGACCTGACGATCAGGCTGGCCACCGAGTTGGGCGTGTTGGACGGGGTGGAGCTGCTGGACGCGCCGCCGGCGCCGGATGCCGAGATCGAGCGCATCCACGCCGCCGAGTACCTGGACGCCGTTCGCGAGGCGCCCGGCCGCGGGTACGACCTGGAGCACGGGCTCGGCACCCCCGACAACCCGGTGTTCGACCGCATGCACGAGGCCTCCGCGCTGGTCGTGGGCGCCTCGCTGTGTGCGGCGGAGCGGATCGCGTCGGGGCAGGTGCGGCGGGCGGTGAACATCGCCGGTGGGCTGCACCACGCGATGCGCGACCACGCGGCCGGGTTCTGCGTCTACAACGACGCCGCGGTGGCGATCTCGTGGCTGCTCGACCACGGCTTCGACCGGATCGCGTATGTCGACGTCGACGTGCACCACGGCGACGGCGTGCAGGCCGCGTTCTACAGCGACCCCCGGGTGCTGACGATCTCGCTGCACCAGCACCCGATGACGCTGTTTCCTGGGACCGGATACCCCGCGGAGGTGGGAGACGGGAACGCCAAGGGGGAGTCGGTGAACCTGGCGCTGCCACCGGGCACGCGGGACCCTGGCTGGCTGCGGGCCTTCCACGCGGTCGTGCCGTCGTTGCTGCGCGCGTTTCGGCCGCAGGTGCTGGTCACGCAGTGCGGGGTGGACAGCCACGGCGAGGACCCGCTGGCCGACCTGCGGCTCTCGGTCGACGGTCACCGGGCGGCGTTCCAGGCGCTGCGCGAGCTAGCCGAGGAGGTCGCCGGCGGCCGCTGGCTCGCGCTCGGCGGGGGCGGGTACTCGCTGTACCGGGTGGTGCCCCGGTCGTGGACGCACCTGCTGGCCACCCAGCTGGATCGCGACGTGCCCCCGGACCGGTCGCTGCCGGCCGGGTGGATGGCGCATGTCGCTGGGCTGACCGGGGATCTGCCGCTGCCGACGAGCATGACCGACGACGCCGACATCGGGTTCAAGCCCTGGTCGGGGGAGACGCTCTCGGAGCTGGACCGGACGATCATGGCGACCAGGCGGGCCGTCTTCCCGCTGCACGGCCTCGACCCCGACGACCCCCGCGACTGACGATGACCGATCTCGCGGCGGCGACCGAACCCCCCGAGCACTGGGCAGCCGACGTCGTGTTGAGCGACGGACGGACGGTGCACCTGCGGCCGATCATGCCCTCCGACGCCGAAGCGCTCGTCGCGCTGCATTCGCGGCTTTCGGAGCGGACGCTCTACCTGCGTTTCTTCGGGCCGTACCCGTCGATCCCGCCGGCCGACCTGAAGCGCTTCACCAACGTGGACCACCGGGACCGGGTGGCGCTGGTCGCGGTGCTCGGGCACGAGCTGATCGCGGTGGCCCGGTACGAGCGGATCAGCCCCACCTCGGCGGAGGTGGCGTTCCTGGTGGAGGACGCGCACCAGGGCAGGGGGTTGGGCTCGATCCAGCTCGAACACCTGGCCGCCGCGGCCAGGGAGCGCGGGATCAAGCGGTTCGTCGCGGAGGTGCTGGCCGAGAACCCGCAGATGGTGCGGGTGTTCCGGGACGCGGGCTACCAGGTGAGCCGCGAGCTGGAGGCGGGGGTGCTGCACCTGGAGTTCGACATCGAGCAGACCCCCCGGTCGGTCGAGGTCGCGATGGCGCGGGAGCAGGCCGCCGAGGCGCGCAGCGTGCACAACCTGCTGCATCCGCGGTCGGTCGCGGTGATCGGAGCGTCAGCCGACCCGTCGAAGATCGGCCACGCGGTGCTGCGCAACCTGGTCGAGGGCGGGTTCACCGGGCCGGTCTATCCGGTGAACCCGCAGGGCAACCCGGTCCGTGGCATGTACGCCTATCCCGACATCGTGCAGGTGCCGGGGCCGGTGGATCTCGCGGTCGTGGCGGTGCCGGCGCAGGGCGTCGCCGAGGTCGCCGACGCGTGCCTGGCCAAGGGCGTCAAGGCGCTGGTGGTGGTGAGCGCCGGCTTCGGCGATCGCGACCGGGCGGGGCACGGCGTCGAGCGGCAACTGGTGACCGAGGCGAGGGCGCGGGGGATGCGGGTGGTCGGGCCCAACGCGCTCGGCGTGGTCAACACCGCCCCCGCCGTGCAGCTCAACGCCTCGCTCGCGCCGGTGCTGCCCGGCCGCGGCCGGGTCGGTTTCTTCAGCCAGTCCGGGGCGCTCGGCATCGCGATCCTGGCGGAGGCGGCGCGCCGCGGCCTGGGGTTGTCGACGTTCGTCTCGGCGGGCAACCGAGCCGACGTGTCTGGCAACGACCTGCTGCAGTACTGGCAGACGGACCGGTCGACCGACGTCGTGCTGCTGTACCTGGAGTCGTTCGGCAACCCGCGCAAGTTCGCCCGGCTGGCCCGCCGGTTGGCGCGCGGGAAGCCAATCGTCGCTGTTTCGTCCGGCCGGCACGCCGGCGTGTCGTCCGGCCGGCACGCCGGCGTCTCCGCTGGCGGTCAGGTTCCGGGGCCGGTGGCGACCGGCGTCCCGCTCGATGACGCGAGCGTGCAGGCGATGTTCGAGCAGGCCGGCGTGATCCGGGTGGAGACCCTGGACCAGCTTTTCGACACGGCGCTGCTGCTGGCCAACCAGCCGCTGCCGGCGGGCGGGCGGGTGGCGGTCGTGGGCAACTCGACGGCGATCGGGGTGCTGGCCGCCGATGCCGTGCTGGCAAGCGGGCTCGCGCTGGCCGGTGATCCGGTCGATGTCGGGGTGACGGCCTCGCCGCAGGAGTTCGCCGCCGCCGTCGCCGAGGCGCTCGCCAGCGACGAGGTCGACGCGCTGGTCGCGGTGTTCGTGCCACCGGTGGCCATGCGTGGGGCGGAGCACGCCACCGCGCTGCGCCGGGCCGCGCGGGGCCGCGGCAAGCCGGTGGTGTCGACCTTCCTCGGGCTGACCGGCATCCCGGACGAACTCGCCGAACCCGGCGACGACGGGGCGGTACCCGGTGACCGGCTGGCGCCAGGACCCGGCTCGGTGCCGTCGTATCCGAGCCCGGAGCGCGCGGTGCAGGCGCTGGCCAGGGCGGTGCGGTACGGGCAGTGGCGGCGTCGCCCGGCCGGTGAGCTTGTCTCGCCGGCCGGCGCGGACCAGGGCCGGGCGCGCGAGCTTGTCACCGGTTGGAGGCAGGACGCCGCCGGGGCGCGCGAGCTGACCGAGGACGAGGTGGTCGAGCTGCTCGCGGCCGTCGGCATCGGGCTGGTGCCGTTTCGCCGGGTGTCCGATCCGGACGGTTGCGTGGCCGCGGCGCAGGAGCTGGGGTACCCGGTTGCGGTCAAGGCGACCGGGAGCA
>DASSUA010000652.1:0-8478 GCA_035707525.1 Pseudonocardiaceae bacterium | reverse complement strand
CGTCGCCGGCCGATGCCGCGGCCTTGAGGTCCTCGCGCAGGTTGGCGATGTAGGGCGTGAGCTCCATGCCACCACTGTGACATCAGAAATGACGTCATGCAAGCGCCTACTTGACGCCAATGCCGACCTTCGGTGCGCCTCGCCCGCGCCGGATGCGGCCACGGCTACGCTCTCGGGGGCATGAGAAGGGAGCGAACGTGGATTCGACGCGGTTGAAGGTCCAACTCATCGCCAAGACCGAGTTCTCGCCGCCGGCCGACGTGCCGTGGACGACGGACGCGGACGGTGGCGAGGCCCTTGCCGAGTTCGCCGGCCGCGCCTGCTACCAGTCGTGGCGTAAGCCGAACCCGGCGACCGCGACCAACGCCGGCTACCTGCGCCACATCCTGGAGGTCGGTCACCTCTCGGTCCTCGAGCACGGCGTGGTGAGCTTCTACATCACCGGAATCTCACGGTCGCTGACCCACGAGCTGATCCGGCACCGCCACTTCTCGTACTCCCAGCTGTCGCAGCGGTACGTGCCGGAGCGCAAGGCCGCCATGGTCGAGCCGGACGTGATCGCCGCCGATCCCGTGCTGCACGCGAAGTTCGCGGCCGCGGCGCAGGCGAGCCTCGCCGCCTACAACGACCTGCTGGCCGCGCTGGAAGAGAAGTTCGCCGACGTCCCCAACGCCACCCTGCGCCGCAAGCAGGCGCGCCAGGCGGCCCGTGCGGTGCTGCCGAACGCGACCGAGACCCGCATCGTCGTCACCGGCAACTACCGCGCCTGGCGGCACTTCATCGCGATGCGGGCGAGCGAGCACGCCGACGTCGAGATCCGCGAGCTGGCCGTCGAGTGCCTGCGGCAGCTGCAGAAGGCCGCCCCCAACGTGTTCAGCGACTTCGACATCGCGACGCTCGGCGACGGCACCGAGGTCGCGTCCAGCCCGTTCGTCACCGAGGGCTGACGCGTGAGCATCGCCGATGCCGAGCGGGCGGCGCTGATCGACCTGCTTGAGGAGCTTGGCCCCGACGCGCCCACGCTGTGCGCCGGCTGGCAGACCAGGGACCTGGCCGCGCACCTGATCGTGCGGGAGCGCCGCTTGGACGCCGCGCCGGGGGTCCTGCTCAAACCGCTCGCCGGGCTCACCGACCGGGCGATGCGCCAGTACGCCACCATGCCGTGGCCGAAGGTGGTCGGGCTGCTGCGCGAGGGGCCGCCCCGGTGGTCCCCGTTCTCGATTGGTGCGGTCAGCGCCCGCGTCAACCTCGGCGAGTTCTTCGTCCACCACGAGGACGTGCGCCGCGGCAGATCCGGCTGGCAGCCGCGCGAGCCGCACGCCCACCGCGACGCGGCGCTGTTCAAGCTTCTGCGCACCGGCGGCCGGGTCCTCTACCGCAACAGCCCCGTCGGCATCGTGGCGCGGCGACCGGACGGCACCGAACACACCGCCCGCGCGGCCCGGCCCGGCCAGCGATCCGTCGTGATCATCGGTGAACCCGGCGAGCTCGTGCTGCACGCGTTCGGCCGCGACGCGGTCCGCGTCGAGTTCGAGGGCGATCCCGCCGACGTCCGGGCCCTCGCTGCCACCAGGCGCGGCATCTGAGAGGCGGATCAGCGCGCAGTAGGGTCAAGCCATGAGCACTGCTCCCACCGCAGCGCCCGGCCGGCCGTTCGGCCGAGTGCTGGTCGCCATGGTCACGCCGTTCACGGCGGACGGCTCGCTGGACCTGGACACCGCGCAACGGCTGGCCGACCGGCTCGTCACCGACGGCTGCGACGGTCTCGTCGTCAACGGCACGACCGGCGAGTCCCCCACCACGACCGACTCCGAGAAGGTCGCCCTGGTCCGGGCGGTCGTCGACGCCGTCGGGGACCGCGCGACGGTCGTGGCCGGCGCCGGCACCTACGACACGGCGCACAGCGTCCACCTGGCCACCTCCGCGCAGCAGGCCGGCGCGCACGGCCTGCTCGTCGTCACGCCGTACTACTCGCGGCCCCCGCAGGCCGGCCTGGTCGCGCACTTCACCGCCGTCGCGGACGCGGTCGACCTGCCGGTCATGCTCTACGACATCCCACCGCGCTCGATCGTCCCGATCGAGACCGCCACCCTGTGCCGGCTGGCCGAGCACCCCCGGATCGTCGCGGTCAAGGACGCCAAGGGTGACCTGCTCGCCGGCACCGAGGTCATGACCACGACGGGCCTGGCCTACTACTGCGGCGACGACTCGCTCAACCTGCCCTGGCTCGCGGTCGGCGCGGTCGGTTTCGTCAGCGTCATCGGGCACGTGTTCGCCGGCGGGCTGCGCCGCATGGTCGACGCCTTCGAGGCCGGCGACGTCGTGACCGCGCGCGAGGCGCACAACCGGCAGCTGCCGCTGCTGCGGGCGTTCGGCGCCGTCGGCGGTGTCGCGTTCGCCAAGGAGGCGTTGCGGCGCAGCGGGCTGGACGTGGGCCGGCCCAGGCTGCCCCTGGTCGCGCCCGACGAGCAGCAGAGCATGGCACTGGCCGCCGAGCTGGCCCTGATGGGGCTGGTGGGCTCGGCGCGGTGACCGCACAGTCGCTGGACAGCGTGACCGTCAGCGCGCCACCGCCACCGCTGCCCGCCGGCGGCCTGCGCGTCGTGGCGCTGGGCGGCATCGGCGAGATCGGGCGCAACATGACGGTGTTCGAGTACGAGCACCGCCTGCTCGTCGTCGACTGCGGGGTGCTGTTCCCCGAGGACGACGCGCCCGGCGTCGACCTGATCCTGCCCGACTTCCGCCCGATCGAGGACCGGCTCGACGCCATCGAGGCGATCGTGCTGACGCACGGCCACGAGGATCACATCGGTGCCGTGCCGTTCCTGCTCAAGCTGCGCCCCGAGCTGCCGGTCGTCGGATCCAAGTTCACCCTCGCGCTGCTCGCCGCCAAGTGCCGCGAACATCGCCAGTCGCCGGTGCTGATCGAGGTGCGCGAGGGCCAGCAGAGCAGGCACGGGCCGTTCCACTGTGAGTTCCTCGCCGTCAACCACTCCATCCCGGACGCCCTGGCCGTCGCCATCCGCACACCGGCGGGACTCGTGCTGCACACCGGCGACATCAAGCTCGACCAGTTGCCGCTCGACGACCGGCTCACCGACCTGGCCGGGTTCGCCCGCCTCGGGGCCGAGGGCGTCGACCTGCTGCTCGTCGACTCCACCAACGCCGAGGTTCCCGGCTTCGTCATGCCCGAGCGGCATATCGGACCGGTGCTCGACCGGGTCATCGGCCAGGCCACCCAGCGGGTCATCGTCGCCTCGTTCGCCAGCCACATCCACCGCGTCCAGCAGGTCCTCGACGTCGCGGCGCGGCACGGCCGCCAGGTCGCTCTCGTCGGCCGGTCGATGGTGCGAAACATGGGGATCGCGGCCGAGCTCGGGCTGCTGCGCCTGCCCGACCGGCTGCTGGTCGACCTCGACACCGCCCTTGGGCTGCCCGACGACCGCGTCGTGCTGATCTCGACCGGCTCCCAGGGCGAGCCGCTGTCGGCGCTGACCCGCATGGCGCGCGGCGACCACAAGCAGGTCACCATCCGGGCCGGGGACACGGTCGTGCTGGCCTCCTCGATGATCCCCGGCAACGAGACCGCGGTGTTCGGTGTCGTCAACGGGCTGGCCCGGCTCGGTGCCCAGGTGGTCCACCAGGGCACCGCCACCGTTCACGTGTCCGGCCACGCCTCGGCCGGCGAGCTGCTGTTCATCTACAACGCAGTGCGCCCGTCCAACGTCATGCCCGTCCACGGCGAATGGCGCCACCTGCGGGCCAACTCCGCGCTCGCCGAGGCGACCGGGGTGCCCCGGTCACGCGTCGTGCTCGCCGAGGACGGCGTCGTGGTCGACCTCGTCGACGGCGTCGCCGCGGTGACCGGCCGGGTGCACGTGGGGCAGGTCTACGTCGACGGGCTCTCGGTCGGGGACGTCGGCGAGTCGACGTTGTCGGATCGCCTCATCCTCGGCGAGGGCGGCTTCATCGCGATCACGGTCGCCGTCGACTCCTCGACCGGCCGCGTGGTCGCCCCGCCCACCATCTCCGGCCGCGGCTTCTCCGACGACCCGAAGGCCCTCGACAATGTCGTCCCGCTCGTCGAGGCCGAACTCTCCCGCACCGAGGCCGAGGGCATCACCGACACGCACCGCATCGCCCAGGCCGTGCGCCGCACGGTCGGCCGCTGGGTCGCCGAGACCTACCGCCGCCGCCCCATGATCGTCCCCACCGTCATCCCGGTCTGAGCCGATCATCGGCCCGCGTTCCGGTCAGGCCGGCACTTGGGGAGCTCCAGTTGCGCATACGCCACTCGAGCTCCCCAAGTCACGTAACGGGTCCCTGAACGCGAGGGATGCTCGTTATAATAGGCCGACCGAACTCGTACTGATTGCCGGGAACCGGCAACGACGGGTAACCCGCTTTGCTACTGTTTAGGGGCGGTCGCGACGGCGAGGGGAGCATTGCGTGTGGGCAGACGGCCCGTCGGGTCGCATCGACAGCGGTTTCGCCTACGGGGGCAGCGACAGTCCCGGCATAAAGCTCAGGGTCGATCAGCATAACGTGATGCAGGCCGCCCGAATCGTTCAGGCCGAAGCCGAACGTTTCCGCGCCAGGATCGAGGCCGGGCGGGATGGCCTGGAGGTCTTCCCGGTCGGCGGCGACCCGGTCAGCGTGGAAGCCGCAAGAGTATTGAACGAGAAGTTCTGGAGTTCCGAGGATTCCTACTACGAGCGGTGTCTGGAATATTCCGACATGTTGCGAGGGTTGGCCCACCAACTTGGCCAAGCGGCCATGACCTACGGCAACACCGAGGACGAGGTGCGCTCGATGTTCGAGGCGGCAGCGAGCGATGCTGCTCTCCCGTAGCGCGCCTGCCGCACTACTGCTAGCCGTGTTTACCACCGGATGCGCGACGGCGCCCGGCGCGCCGTCGGCCGTCCCCTCCGGGGCATCCGGAACCTCGTCGACGGCCGGCTCCGCAGCATCGGTACTGCCCCCGCGACCGCGCGAAATCGAACTGGATGGACTCGATCCGTGCCAATTGTGGACGCCTGAGCAGCTTAGGTTGCTGGCCGTCCAGGTAGATCCAGTCGCCGGTGGCCAGCAGGAGAACGCCGCCGGTTATCCGGTTTGTACCTACCGGACCGCCAGGCAGGACAACGCGGACCTCGGCTACAGTGCCACGGCGGTTCTCGACCTCGATGCGTCAATTTACCTCGGTAAGTCCGGGCCGAACGAAACGACAGTGCTCGAGGTCGGGGGCTTTCCGGCCGTCCGGGAGTCGAGTGATTCCGCGATCGCCAGTCCGTGCCGGTTGGCCATCAGCACGTCAACCGGTCAACATCTACAAGTCAGGGCCGAAACGCGACCTGGGGCGTACTCGATCGAGCAGGCATGTGAGATGACTTTGCGGGCGGCGACTCTTGCGGTGCAGACGTTGCAGACGCTTCGGTAGGAAAGGGCGGCAGTGGGGCACGGGGCTATGCGGCCGTTCCGGTTCGACGGGACGAGCCTTGAGGAGATCCACGCCTGGATGCAGGGCGGGGCGGGGCTACGGGGGGTCGCCCGGGCGGTGGAGACCCTGGAGGCGATGGCGGCGGATCTGCGGGAGTCGCAGGTCTCGCTGCAGGCGGCGCTGCGGGGGATCGGGGTCGGCTGGGTGGGCACCGCCGGCGTCGAGGCCGGCGGCTCTGTCGACGAGTCGCAGCTGTGGAGCGCCGAGGCCACGCCGGTCGTTGCCGGCTCGACGGTGAGCACACAGAACGTGGGGGACGACTTCTCCGCCACGAGGTCGCGCATGCCGACGCCGCAGGAGGCGGAGCTGACGACGATCGAGCACATGGCGGCGAGTTCGGTGCCGATCGCGGGGTCCGTGGTGGACCGGATGTGGGCGGACCTCAAGCGCGACCACGTCACGAACGAGGCGCGGCAGCGGATGAGCGAGTGGCAGGCCGCCGCGAGCGCCTCGGTGGACAGCGTGCGACCACTGCCGCCGGTGCCGCAGCCGGTGGTGGAGGCGGCGCCGACGCAGCCGGCCGGGACCGGGGCGCTGGCCGGTCCGGGTTCGGCGCGGACGGTGACCACGACGTCCGGTCAGTTCGCCGGCGCCGGCCCGGATCCGGTTGCCAGGCCGGTGCCGGCCGCTCCGCCGCTGCCGCCGCGGTCCGCGCCGCCGGTCGTGCCGCCGAGCCTTCCGCGTGCCGCGCAGCCACAGGGACAGCCGGCGGGTGGCCAGGGGTTCGTGCCGCTGCCGTTCGGCGGGACCGGCCCGGGAACCGCCCAGGGACGCCGGCGCGCGTTCGGGCCGGGCATGTACTCGGCCGAGGACATCGCGCGGGCCCGTGGCGGCCCGGCGGCGGGGGGAGTGGCGCCGGTCGACGGGCCGCAAGCCCGTTCGGCTGGTCGTGGGCCGGGCGGTCTGCCGGCGGAGGGACCGGTCCGCGGTGGGCAGGAGGGCGCGGCGACGCGCGGTGGCGCCCGCGGCGGGTCGCTGCTGCAGCCCGCGGTGGGTGGCGGCGGTGCGCGCGGCGAGGAGGACCGCGAGCACGACGTGAGGTACACGGACCTGACCGACAAGCACTTCACCGAAGGCATCCAGCGCGTCGCACCACCCGTCATCGGCGGTTGACGGGTGGCGATCAGGCTGACCGCGACCGAGTTCGAGGTGGCGTGGGAGGCGATGCGGCTCGGGGACCTACCGTTGATCTTCCGGGTGTGCGTCGAGCGCCGGGGGCTGACGGAGTCCGAGCGCGCGGGCGTCGTCGGCGGGGCGCTCGACGGCCTTTGCCGGCGCGGACACGCCGACCGCCGGGGGATCGGCGCCGAGCTGGCCGCCGCGTTGACGGTGCTGGCCGATCCACGGTGGACGGTGGACGGCCGGCTGGACGTCGGGAGACCGATTCGGGCGTACGGGGCGGCCGGGCATGGGGACGAGGCGGTGCTCGCGACGCTGGACGGCGACCGGATGCTGATCTCGGGCTCGTCCACCTACCGCCTGCCCGCCGACCTCGTGTCGCTGGCCGGGGACGTTCCTCCCGGGCCGGGGCGGTCGATCAACGTTCCGGTCGGCGTGCTGCTCGGGGTGGCGGGGCGCTGCGGCGGCGACTCCGGGTTGCTCGGTGACGAGCTGACCGGGCACGGCGTGCCGCCGGGGGACGCCAGCATGATCGCGAGGCTGAACGCGGAGCGGACCGGCGGCGGCCAGTTCGGAGTCGAGACCGCCGACCCGGACGGCGTGCTGCGCAGGGCGCCGCGGGTGGTCGGGTTCGGTGACTGCCCGCTCGGGCGCTGGGCACAGCTGACGACGGCGGGGACCGGCGGCCAACAGTGGCTCACGTTCACTCCGGCCAGGCTCACGCAGCTCGCCGCGATGATCGTCGATCTGCTTGCCGAGCGCGGGGTGCGGCCGGCGTGACGGGCACCGGCCGGCGCAGCTGCACCACCACCACGCCGGCCAGCAGGATCGCACCGCCGGCGAGCTGGGCGACCGCGAGCGACTCGCCGAGCAGTGCCCAGGCGATCGCAGCCGCGATCAGCGCCTCCACCGTGGAGAGCACGCTCACCACCGGGGCCGAGAGGAACCGCAGCGCGGTGACGCCCGTGAGGTACGCCAGGCTCGTGCTGACCAGCGCCAGCCACAGCACCGGCGCCCATGCCGGCACGACCGCCCCGCCGACCTGGACCAGCGTCCCGAGCGCGGCGAACGGGAACCGCCACGAGCCGAGCAGGGCCAGCGGCACCAGGCCGACGAGCGCGCCGCACGCGACCAGCCCGAGCGGATCCCGGTCCCGCACGCCCCGTTCGGAGAGCAGGAAGTAGGACGCGAGCGCCGCCGCCGAGGCCAGGCCGGCGGCCACGCCGAGCGCGTCGAGCCGGAAGCCGTCCCACACCTGGACGACCATCGCCAGCCCGGCCAGGGCCAGCGCGGTGCCCAGCCAGGTCGTGCGGGGTAGCCGGCTGCCGCGCACAAGGCGGACCCAGAGCGCGACGAGCACCGGTGCGAGGTATTCCAGCAGCAGCGCGACCGCGACCGGCAGCCGCGACAGGGCCAGCACGTACATCGCCTGCACCAGGCAGAACGCCAGCAGCCCGTACGCGAGCAGCAGGGGCAGCTCGTCGCGCCGAAACCGCAGCGCGCCTGGCCGCAGCAGCGCGACGGCGAGCACGAGCGCTGCCGCCGAGACCGCGACCCTGGCCTGGACGACGTGCAGCGGGCTCAGCCCGGCGGCCAGCGACGCCTTCGCGGCGACGCCACCGGAACCGAAGCACGTGGTGGAGGCGGCCACGAGCGCCAGCCCGACCACCCGCGCACGCTCCAGCCTCCACCGCGTTCTCATAGCCACCAGTCCGGTATAGCCGCCGCGGCCCGGTCATGGCCGCTACGGCCCCGTCATGGTCGCCACGGGCTGAAGCCGTCCGTCGGCCGGGTCGGGTCGACGAAGCGGGGCAGGTCCGGCTCGTCGGTCCGTAGCCCGACCAGCCCGGCGGTGATCG
>DASSUA010000651.1:0-6477 GCA_035707525.1 Pseudonocardiaceae bacterium | reverse complement strand
ACCCCCGGGGGCGCCAGGCCAAGGCCATCCTGGCCGACCTGCGCCGGGCGGTGACCTCGGACCAGCTCGTGATCCCCCTGCCCAGGGCGTTGCAGGTCGGCGAGGACGACATCGCGGCCTGGCTAGCCGGACCGACCCCGGCGCCGGCGCCATCGCCGCCGCCGGCGGCGCAGACCCCGCCCGGTCCGCAGGCCCCGTCTGCCACCGCTGCCGGGCGGGCGGTGCGAGAGCGGGGAACGCCCGCCGGGCCGCTGCTGGACGCGGTACGCGGCTTCCTGGACGACCATGCCGACGACGACGTCGTCGTCGAGTGGCGGGTCGCGGAGTGACGGCCGCGTCCCCGCCGCTGCTGGCGACCGCCACGGCGCCGGTGGTGCGGGCGTTGCTCGACGAGGCGAGGCGCAAGAACTACCGGCACGGCGTGCTCGGTGTCCGGGCCCGGCCGCAGTGGTCCGGCCCCGCACAGTTCAGCCACGAGGGCGTCGAGGTCACCGTCGTGGCGTGCGAGTCGGCGCTCGCCGCGCGGGAGGCGCTGCTGGGCCGGCGGCCGGACCAGTGGCTGGTCGTGCTGACCGACCGCGACGAGAGCGACCTCGGCGCGGGCGTGCTCGCCCACCTCGCCTGGCACCGCCTGCGCACCCCGGACCCGTGGGACGCCGTGCGAGGGCGGTTCGCCGCCAGCGGGATCGACCCGGCGCTGGTGACGACCGCGCACCACCGGGACATCGCGGTCGGGCTGCTGGCCGCCACCCCGCCGGGGGGCTGGCCGCCGGCCCCCGGTGGGGTGCTGACCCGTGGCCATGCGATGGCGGCCGTCGCGCGTGCCCACCTCGGCTTCGACCGGGCGGCGGGGCCACTGGCGTGGTCGGTGCAGACGGACGTGGCCAACCGGGTCGCCGACCTGCGAGCCCTCGCCGGGGACCAGCTGACCGACGCGGTGCTGGCCTGGGCCGCGGAAGGGGCCGCAGCGGCGGCGCACGCCGTGCTCGGACTGCTGCGCAGCGGCCAGGCGCGGGAGACCGTTCCGCTCGGTCTCGTCGTCGGCGTGCTCGGTGAGGCCACGCGGTCCGACGCTTCCCGGGCGCAGACCGCGCGGGAGGGCCTGGTCCGGTTGGAGCCGCTGACCGGCGGCGTACTCCCGGAGGCGGCGTCGGTGGCGTGGGCATCCGAGGCGGCGTCGGTCGTGACGACCCTGCTGGCCACCCGCGCACCGGACCAGCGCGCGGCGGCGTATCGCGTGCTCGCGCGGGCGGACGAGCTGCTCGCCGGTGCGCACGCCGCGGCGCTCGCCGACGGGTCCGACGTCCTTCCCAGTGGCCTCACCCGCAGGCTCGCCGCGCTGGCCGGTGCCCTTCGAACGGTGCCTGCAGCACCGGCTGGCGGCACCGACCCGGACCGCCCACTCGTGACGGCGGCGGTGCTGGCGGTCGTTGAGCGCGCGTGGGCTCAGGCGTCCAGCCACGAGCTGGCCGACTCCGACCCGCGGGTGCCGTCGTTTCGGGCCGCGGTGCGGCTGGCCAGGTGGCTCGCACTGGACACGACGGGGCAACCCGGAATGCGCGGCTGCCTCGAGCGTCAGCGAGACGACGACGGGTGGGTGGATTCGGCGGTCAACGATGCCGCCGCCGGCGTCGCCGACGCCGAGCTCGGCGCGGGGCTCGGCGCCGTCCTGGCCGCTGTCGCGGTGCGGCGCCGCGCTCACGACCGCTCCTTCGCTGCAGCACTGGCTGACTACACCGGCACCGGCTCGGCCGGCGCGGTCTGGCACCTGGAACGCCTGCTGCCAGAGGTCGTGCTGCCGCTGGCCAGGCAGTGGCCGGTCCTGCTGCTGGTGCTGGACGGGATGAGCGTCGCGGTGGCCAACGAGGTGGTCGGTGGCGTACTGGACTGGCCGCTGGACGGTTGGGGCGAGGCGTTGCTGCCGGGCCAGCCGCGCCGCGCCGCCGCCCTCGCCGTGCTGCCCACGCTCACCGACGTGAGCCGCACGTCGCTGCTGTGCGGCGACCTGCGAACCGGCCAGCAGGACGTCGAACACCGCGGGTACGCCGAGGTGACGACCGCCTTCGGAGTGCCGGGTGCGGCGCTGTTCCACAAGCGGCCGCTGGAGACCATCCGCCGCGGGTTCGCCGTCGCCGACGATGTCGCGGCCGCGATCAACGACGGTCGGCGGCGACTGGTGACGTGCGTGCTGAACACCATCGACGATGCGCTGGACCGGTCCGATCCCGGAGGCACCGACTGGGCCGGCGACGCCGTGAAGCACCTTCGACCGCTGCTGGAGGTCGCTCGCAACGCCGACCGGATCGTCGTGCTGACCTCCGACCACGGCCACATCGTGGAGCGGCGGCAGGGCGTCCAGCGGCCGCATCCGGGCATCTCCAGCGGGCGGTCCCGGCCGGCCGACCCGCCGCCAGGCGACGGCGAGGTGCTCGTCGAGGGCGAGCGCGTACTGCTGCACGGCGGCCGGGCGGTGCTCGCCGTCGACGAGGAACTGCGCTACGGGCCGCTCAAGGCCGGCTACCACGGCGGTGCCGCACCCGCCGAGGCCGTTGTGCCGGTCATCACGTTGGTGGCCGGCGGTGTCGTGCCCGACGAGGTCGACCTGCGGCTCGCGCCGCCGCAGCAACCGGCGTGGTGGGACGGGCCGGCTCCGGCGCCGACCAAGGCGCCTCAGCAGCCGGTGCTGCCGCCGGTGGCGGCGTCCGGTCCGCCGACGCTGTTCGATCAGGTCGACAGCGAACCGCCGGCCGGGCAGGCGCGGGAACGGCTGGCCGCGGCGTTGGTGTCGTCGCCGACCTTCGCCGAACAGCGGGGGATCGCCGGCCGGGTGTCGGTCTCCGACCAGCAGCTCGAAGGGCTCGTGGCGGCGCTCGTGGCGGCTCCGGACCACCGGCTCGCGCCGACCGCCGCGGCGACCGCGCTCGGCGTGCCGGCGCTCGGCCTGCGCGGGGCCGTCCTGCACGCCCAGCGCCTGCTCAACGTCGAGAGCTATCCGGTGCTGCGGCTGGACTCCGACGGCGCCACGGTGGTTCTCGACGTGCCGTTACTGTGCGAGCAGTTCGGACTGGCGCCCTGACCCTCTTGGAATCGGCATGACGGCATCGCCACGGAGGCGGCGCGAGGTGCTCGCCGCGCTGCGGCGCGGCACCGTGCCGGCCAACGGCCTGGACCTGCTGGCCGTCGGCCTGGACCGGTTCGTCCCTGCCCTCGACGCCGATCTCGACACGGTCGCCGGCGGCGGTTCGGCGTTCAAGGCGGTCCGCGGCGAGTACGGCGCAGGCAAGACCTTCCTCACCCGCTTCCTCGCCGAACGTGCGCTGCGCCGCGGCTTCGCCGCCGCCGAGGTGCAGATCTCCGAGACCGAGACACCGCTGCACCGCTTGGAGACCGTGTACCGGCGGATCGGCGAGGCGCTGCGGACCGCGGCGTTCCCGCCCAGCGCCTTCCGTCCGGTCCTCGACTCGTGGCTGTTCACCCTGGAGTCGGACGTGGCCTCGAACGAGGCCGACCCATCGGCGGCGAATGCCGCGGTGGAGCGCCTGCTGGCGCGGCGGCTTGCCGCCGTGTCGACCCGGGCACCGGCGTTCGCGCAGGCGCTGCGGGCCTACCGGGCGGCGACCGTGGCCGGCGACGGCGCCACCGCCGATGCGCTCGCAGCATGGCTCGGCGGCCAGCCGCACGTGGCCGCCGCCGCCAAGCGAGCCGCTGGCGTGCGGGGGGAGCTCGACCACTTCGGGGCGATGGCGTTCGTGCAGGGCCTGCTCGAGGTGCTTCGCGACGCCGGCCATCCGGGGCTGCTGCTCGTGCTCGACGAGGTCGAGACCTTGCAGCGGGTGCGGGGCGACGTGCGGGACAAGGCGCTCAACGCGCTGCGGCAGCTCGTGGACGAGATCGACTCGGGGCGGTACCCGGGCCTGTTCCTGGTGATCACCGGCACCCCGGCGTTCTTCGAGGGCCCGAGCGGAGTGCCGCGCCTGCCGCCGCTCGCACAGCGCCTCTCGACCGACTTCAGCACCGACCCGCGGTTCGACAACCCGAGAGCGGTGCAGTTGCGGCTGCCCGGGTTCGACCGGCGGTCGCTGCTCACGCTCGGCACCCGGGTGCGCGACCTGTACCGCGAGGACGCTGCCGAGCCACAACGGATCGGCGCCACGGTCGACGACGCGTACCTCACCGAGCTGGCCGATTCGATCACCGGAGCGCTCGGCGGCAAGGTCGGCGTAGCGCCCCGGATCTTCCTGCGCAAGCTCGTCGCCGAGGTCCTCGACCGGGTCGACCAGTTCCCCGACTTCGATCCACGGCGCGACTACCCGCCCACCGTCTCGCCCGCCGAGCTGACCGAGATCGAACGCAACGCCGCGTCGGCTCCGATGTCCGCGGGCGATGTGAAGCTCGACCTACCGTGACCCAAGCGATCGAACAGCTCAGCCCGGTGATCGTCCACCACCTGGTGAACTCGCTGAGTTGGCGGGCGCTGCGCCCGCTGCAGGAACAGTCGGTAGCGCCGGTGATGGCCGGCGAGGACGCCCTGCTGCTGGCGCCGACGGCGGGCGGCAAGACCGAGGCCGCGATGTTCCCGCTGCTGTCCGCGATGGAACGGGGCCGGTGGGATGGGCTTTCGGCGCTGTACGTGTGCCCGCTCAAGGCGCTGTTGAACAACCTCGAGCCCAGGCTGCGGACCTACGCCGGGTGGATCGGCCGTCGCGTGGCCGTCTGGCACGGCGACGTGACCGCGTCGACTCGCCAGGGCATCCTCCGCGATCCGCCGGACCTCATGCTCACCACGCCCGAGTCGATCGAGGCGATGCTGATCAGTGTCAAGGTCGAGCACAGGCGCCTGTTCGCCGGCCTGCGCGCGATCGTCGTGGACGAACTGCACGCGTTCGCGGGCGACGACCGGGGCTGGCACCTGCTCGCAGTGCTGGAGCGGCTGGCCAACGTCGCCGGGCGGCCGATCCAGCGGGTCGGTCTGTCCGCCACGATCGGCAATCCCGACGAACTGCTCGGCTGGTTGCAGGGTTCTGGCCGGAACCGGCGCCCGGCGCGCGTGGTCGCCCCGGCGGCAGCGACGGCCGGACCGCCGGTCCGGATCGAGCTGGACTACGTCGGGTCGGTCGACAACGCGGCCACCGTCATCGCCGCCCTGCATCGAGGAGAGAAACGGCTCGTCTTCTGCGACTCCCGGCAGCGGGTCGAGGAGATCGGTGCGGCGCTCCGAGGACTCGGGGTCAATACGTTCCTGTCCCACGCCTCGCTGGCCGCCGACGAAAGACGCCGCGCCGAGCAGGCCTTCGTCGAGGCCCGCGACTGCGTCATCGTCGCCACGTCGACCCTGGAGCTCGGGGTGGACGTCGGCGACCTCGACCGGGTGATTCAGATCAACTCGCCATCTACCGTCGCCGCGTTCCTGCAACGTCTCGGGCGGACCGGACGCCGTCCCGGCTCGGCCCGCAACTGCCTGTTCCTGGCCCTCGACGAAGACGAGCTGCTTTGGGCCGCCGGGCTGCTGCACCTGTGGGCCCAGGGCTACGTCGAGCCGGTCACGCCGCCGCCCGATCCCCGGCACATCGTCGCCCAGCAGATCCTCGGGATGTGCCTGCAGGAACACCGCATCGGCAGCCGGCTCTGGCCGCAGGCCTGGAATGGTCTGGCCCCGTTCGACCGCAGCGCCGAGCCGATCGTGCGGTACCTCGTCGAGGCCGGATTCCTCGATCGCGACGGGGAGCTGCTGTTCGTGGGTCCGACCGCCGAACAACGCTTCGGTCACCGGCACTTCATGGCCATGACCGCCGCCTTCACCGCGCCGCCGCAGTTCACGGTGCTCGCGGGTCGGCAGGAGATCGGCCGGACCGATCCGATGCTGCTCACCGAGAAGGTCGACGGCCCCAGGCTGCTGCTGCTCGCGGGCCGCAGCTGGCGCGTCACCTGGATCGACTGGAAGCGGCGGCGCTGCTTCGTAGAACCGGCCGACCGCGGCGGTCGGGCGCTCTGGCTGACCTACGGCGCGGCTGCTGCCAGCTTCGCCCTCACCCGCGCGGTTCGTGACGTCATGCTCGGCGCCGACCCACCGGTGACGATGACCGAACGGGCCACCAGCCGACTGGCGAAAGTCCGGGACCAGCGGCTCGGCTCCGTCCATCCCGGCGGAACGGTCATCGCCCGCAGCGACACGGACGTCACCTGGTGGACGTGGGCCGGATACCGGGCCAACGCCACATTGGCCGCCACCCTCTCCGAGATCACCGACCCCGCCCAGCGCTTCGACGACGTCCGGATCCGCCTGCGGTCCGACTTGACGGTGTCGATGTGGAAGGCCTGCACCGGCGACGCCACCGAGCGTCTCTGCCTGCCGGAGGTCGACGACCGTGCCCTCGCCGGTCTCAAGTTCAGCGAGGCCCTGCCGGCCCGCCTGGCGGCCGCGACGCTCGCCATCCGCGGCGCTGACCTGGACGGCGCGGCGCACGTGCTGGCCGAGCC
>DASSUA010000650.1:0-3355 GCA_035707525.1 Pseudonocardiaceae bacterium | reverse complement strand
CTGTCGCCGCGGCGTTGTCGGTGACCACGCCGTAGTGATCGCCGGGGATGTCCGCGACCGTGTGCTCGGCCGGCCAGCTCGCCAGGGCCGAGCCGGCCGGCCCGAAGGGCACCTGCGCCCGTAGCAGGAGCACCGGCGCGTCGATCGGGCCGACCTGGACGCCGGGCAGCAGGTCGATGTAGGTGCCCATCGCCGAGAGCCGGGTGCCGTCGAAGCCGCCGAACCACGACGACTCGCGCTCGACCATGCCGACGGCCAGCCGCGCGAAGGTCTCGTCCATCGCCCGGTCGTCCGCCGGGTAGGTGTCCAGCAGCACGACGCCGGCCGGGCCGCCGCCCTCGGCCTCCAGCAGGCCGGCGGCGACGTGCGCGAGGATGCCGCCCGAGGAGTACCCGACCAGCGCGTACGGCTGGCCGCCCGCGGCCTCGCGGACGGCTGCGCACAGCACGTCGAGCACGGCGGCGGGGGATGCCGGCAGCCGGTCGCCGGCGGCGAAGCCGGGCAGGCTCAGGGCGACGAGGTCCCGCCGGCCGCGGAACTCCTCGGCCAGCCGGACGAACTGGTAGCTGCCGCCGACGGCGAGCGGGGTTCCGACGCAAAGCAGCCGCGGGTGGCCGGGGCCGGTGGCCAGCGTCGCGGACGCCGGCACCGCACCCAGGTCGGCGGCGGAGGTGAACGTGCTGCGCAGCCGGGCCGTCGCCCGCAGCAGGTCGAGCCCGACGGAGAGCTGCCCGCCGCGCACCGCCTGGCGGAACAGCTCGCTCACCGAGTCCGGCAGCCGGCCGTTCCCGTCTTGCTGGCCGTCGGCCTTTCCGGCCGTGCCGGGTGCCTGGGCGAGCTGCGCGCGCAGGTGCGCGGCGAGCGCCGCCGGGCTGTCGTGGTCGAACACCACCGTCGGCGCGAGCCGCAGCCCGGTCGCCTCGGCTACCGCGTTGCGCAGCTCGACCGCGGTCAGCGAGTTGAACCCGGACTCGATGAACCCGCGATCCGGGTCGAGCGCGTCGGCGCCGGCATGCCCGAGCAGCATGGCGCCGCACTCGCGCACCAGCTCGGTGAGCACCCGCTCCTGCTGCCCCGGCGCCAGTCCGGCGAGCGTCGCGCGCAGCTCGCCGGCGTCGGGCTCGGCCCTGGCGGCGGCCGCGCGCCGGCCGGGCGGGACCCGCGCGCGCAGCAACGCGGGTACCGGCCCGGCCGGCCCGGCGGTGGCGGCCAGCCGGCTGGCGTCGAACCGCACCAGCAGCGGCGCCACGTCGCCGGCCCTGATGGCCGAGCCGAACGCGGCCAGCGCCTCGTCGGTGGACAGCGCCAGCACGCCGCCGCGCGACATCCGGCCCCGATCGGCCGCGGACAGGTCGCCGGCCAGGCCGCCGGCCTGCCATGGGCCCCACACGAGCGACTGGGCGGCGAGGCCACGCGCGCGCCGGTGCGCCGCGATCGCGTCCAGGGCGCTGTTGGCCGCCGCGTAGTTCGCCTGGCCGGGGGCGCCGAACACCCCGGCCGCCGAGGAGAACAGCACGAAGGCGTCCAGGTCCAGCTCGCGGGTGAGCTCGTGCAGGTTCAGCGCGGCGTCGACCTTGGGGCGCAGCACCGCGTCGAGCCGGTCCTGGGTGAGCGAGCCGATCACCCCGTCGTCGAGCACGCCGGCCGCGTGCACGACGGCCCGGACCGGATGCTCGGCCGGGACGGTGGCCAGCGCCTCGGCCAGCGCGGCGCGGTCGGCGGCGTCGCACGCCAGGACGCGGACGTTCGCGCCGAGCCCGGTCAGCTCGCCAGCCAGGGCGGCCGCGTTTGGTGCGGCCGGCCCGCGCCGGCTCAGCAGCAGCAGGTGCCGCACGCCGAGGCGGGTCACCAGCAGCCTGGTCACCTCGGCGCCGAGGGCGCCGGTGCCGCCGGTGACCACGACGGTGCCGGCGTCGAAGGTCACCGGTGCGTTCGCCGGTGCCGATCCGGCGGCCCGGATCAGGCGCGCCCCGTGAGCGGTCCCGGCGCGCAGCAGCAGCTGCGGCTCGTCGGTGGCCAGCGCCGCAGGCAGGGCGGCCGCGCTCGCCGGGTCGTCGTCGGTGTCCACCAGCACCAAACGGCCGGGGTGCTCGGACTGGGCCGAGCGCACCAGCCCCCACACCGCGGCCCCGGCGAGATCGGTCACGTCCGCGCCCGGCAGGGCCATGGCGCCGCTGGTCACCACGGCGAGCCGGCAGTCCGCGAACCGCCCGTCGGCGAGCCAGTCCCGCAGGATGCCGAGCATCTGGCCGGTGGCGGCGCGCACCCCGTCGGCCGTGGTGGTGCCGGGGGCGGTCGGCGCCACCAGCACGATCTCGGGCGCCGGCACACCGGCGCCGGCGGCGGTCCGCAGCGAGTCGAGGTCGAGGTACTCGGCGGCGCCCGCGGCGGACACGCCGGCCTGCAGCGCGCCGGGCAGCGGCCCGACCGCCGCCGTCGTCGCCGGAGCCGGGACGCCCAGCCGCAGCTCCTGCCAGTCCAGCCGCAGCAGCGGGAACGCCGCCGGCCGGGCCGCGCCGAGCTCGCCCGCCGGCATGCTGCACAGCAGCAGCGATCCGACCGAGGCCACCGGCGCGCCGCCGCCGTCGGCGATCGCCAGCGACACCGTTGCGCGGCCCGCCGGCCGCACCCTGACTCGCAGCCGGGTCGCGCCGGTCGCGTGCACCTGCACGTCGGACCAGACGAACGGCAGCGCCACACGATCAGCCACACGATCAGCCACACGATCAGCCACACGGTCAGCCACACGATCAGCGGCACCATCGCCGTCGACGTCCACGTCGGTCAGGCCGATCGCGTGCAGCGCCGCGTCCAGCGCGGCCGGGTGCAGCACGAACCCGCCGGCCGGCTCGTCGAGGCTCACCTCGGCGAAGACGTCGTCGCCGGCCCGCCAGGCGGCGCGCACCCCGCGGAACGCCGGGCCGTAGCTCAGCCCGGCGGCGGCCAGGCCGGCGTACAGGCCGGCTACGTCGAGCGGCTGCGCGCCACGCGGCGGCCACTCGGCGAGCTCCATGCCGGCCGCATCCGCCGCGGCCGTGAGCACGCCGCTCGCATGCCGGGTCCACGGCTGCTCCTCGGCGCCGCGCTCCGGGCGCGAGTGGACGGCCACCGGCCGCGCGCCGTCGGGCGCCGGCTCGCCGAGCACGACCTGCAGGCGCACCCCGCCCCGCTCGGGCAGCACCAGCGGCGCCTCCAGCGTCAGCTCGCGCACCAGCCCGCAGCCCACCTCGTCACCCGCGCGCACCACCAGGTCGACGAACGCCGCACCGGGTACCACGGGCAGGCCGCCGACCGCGTGGTCGGCCAGCCACCGGTGGGTGGCCAGGGCGACCCGGCCGGTGCAGACCACCGTCTG
>DASSUA010000649.1:0-2963 GCA_035707525.1 Pseudonocardiaceae bacterium | reverse complement strand
CGCGAGGTCGTGCCGGCGTGCGAGCGGTTCGGTCTCGGGTTGCTGCCGTACTTCCCGCTCGCCAGCGGCCTGCTCACCGGTAAGTACTCGGCCGACGCGGCGCCGCCGGAGCGGTCCAGGCTGGCGGGCCGGGCCCAGCGGCTCGCCGAGGCGCCGTGGGACCGCATCGAGGGGCTGCGCTCGTTCGCCGGTCGGTCCGGCGTCGGCATGCTCGACGTCGCGATCGGTGGGCTGGCCGCGCAGCCAGCGGTGGCCTCGGTGATCGCCGGCGCGACGACGCCGGCCCAGGTCGAGGCGAACGCCTCGGCCGGCGAGTGGCGACCGGACCAGCAGGACCTGGAGGAGATCGACAAGATCTGCCCACCGGCGCATCCAGGTGTGCCCGGCCTGTGACACGCTCGGTGCCGGTCCGGCCGGCCCGGTACTACTGACACCGGCACAGATCCAGCATGACGATTTCGGGAGCGCAGATGGAGATCAAGGACGTCTCGGCGGTAGTGACCGGGGCGGCGTCCGGCCTCGGCGCGGCCACCGCGCGGGCCCTCGCCGAGCGCGGCGCCAGGGTGTACGGCCTCGACCTGGAATCTGCGATCGCCAAGGCCGCCGACACCGCCGAGCCGGTCGACGGCGTCGAGTACGTCAGCGCCGACGTCACCCGGCCCGACCAGGTGCAGTCAGCCATCGAGGGGGTCGGCGCTCCGCTGCGCGTCGTGGTCAACTGCGCCGGCATCGGGACGGCCAGCCGCGTGCTGAGCCGCCAGGGCCCGCACGACCTGGAGCTGTTCCGGCGGGTCGTCGAGATCAACCTGATCGGCACGTTCAATGTCCTGCGGCTGGCGGCGCAGGTCATGGCGCGCACCGAACCGCTCGAGGACGGCCAGCGGGGCGTGATCGTCAACACCGCGTCGATCGCCGCCTACGAGGGCCAGGTCGGTCAGGTGGCGTACGCGGCCTCCAAGGGCGGCGTGGTCAGCCTGACCCTGCCCGCCGCGCGCGACCTCGCCTCGTTCGGCATCCGGGTGCTCACGATCGCCCCCGGCATCATCGACACCCCGATGCTCGCCGGCGTGGGCGATGAGTTCCGAGCGGGGCTCGCCAGTGGGATTCCGTTCCCGAAGCGCCTCGGCCGGCCGGAGGAGTTCGGGCAGCTGGCGGCGTTCCTGGTGGCGCACGACTACCTCAACGGCGAGGTCGTCCGGATGGACGGCTCGCTGCGGATGGCGCCGCGCTGACCCGGCCGGCGCTCGCTCACAGATCCCGGGCGTACGGCACGGCCAGCACGTCGGGAGACGACATCCAGCGGCGCAGCGTCCAGGTGGCCAGCACGTCGTCCTCGTTGTAGACCAGCAGCCGCTCGCGCTGGCCGGGGTCGACCGGATCGCCGTCGAGCCCCACCGCCTGGCGGTACCAGCGCATCGAGTTCTCGCCGCCGGCCTCCGCGTCGCGCCAGGCGAACCCGGCGGCCGGAGCGATCGTCTTGAGACCCTTGCCGTGCGCGCACAGGAACTGCCGGTTGACCACGCCGAACAGGTCGACCCACGCCGATGAGACGATGAAGTCGGTGACCGCCTCGACGGTCGGGATGCCGGGCCGCCCGGCGAACCGCTGCGCCGACGCCACCAGCCAGCGGTTCTCGGCGAGCTCGTTGTAGCAGAACGCCCGGAACCCGAGCCCGCGCGCCGCGGCCCTGGCCCGCACGGTGCTCAGGAACGTCCAGAACGCGGCGAACGAGCGCGCCTCGTCGATGGTCGGCAGCGGCTGCCAGGTGACGAACGGCCGGTACCCCCGCGGTAGCCCGATGTCGGCGCCGGACAGGTGGCAGCCCCAGAGGTAGGCGCCCGAGTCGCCGAAGCTCTCCATGTCCACGTCGAGCTCGACGTCGGCGCGCGGCACCTCGACCTCGGGCACCCGCCGCACCAGCGTCAGGTCGGCCAGCCACGCCCGGGCCAGCAGCACCGCGTCGGCGAACGGCATGCCGGCCAGCGGCACCGGTGGCTCGTCGGTCGGCTCGCACGCCGCCAGCTTGTCCACAGTGGACAGCCCGACGGCGCGCAGCGCGACCGCATCCTCCCCGCGCAGCACGAGGCTCACGTCACGCTCGCCGCGCAGCTCGCGCTCGCACAGAACCCACCAGGGGCAGCTGCGGCACTCGGTCACCCGCGACGGCTTGGCCAGCGGCTCCCCGCCGGTGAGCGCCGCGGTGGCGACCGCCATCCGGTCGGCGAACCGCAGGTCGTACTCGGTGAGCGCGCTGCGCCCGCCCGGCCAGGTCGGCGCGCCGAGGTCGTGCCAGACCACCACGTCGGCGTCGAGCCCGATCACCCCGCCCACCGGCCGGTCGGGCGCGGCCAGCCCGGCCGCCTGCAGCATCCGCAGCGCGTGCGCCAACCGCAACTGGTCGCGGGTGTGCGGGCGCACCCGGCGGTCGGGGTCCACCCGGGCATGGCGCGGGTCGAGCTCGGCGATCGGGCTCGTGCTGGCGCCGGCACCGGGATCGGTGACCTTGTGCCGCACGACGATCACCGGCAGGTAGCCGCCGTTCACCCTGCTCAGCAGCTCGACCGCACCGCGCCGGCCGCTGTCGGGGTCGAGCGGCAGCGCGCCGCCCCAGATGAACCGGGTGCCGGCGGTCAGCAGCGCCGACGTGGCCGCCAACCGCTCGGCCGGCGTGGCGCCGGCCGGCACCTCGGCCCAGTCCGCGCCGAGCAGCCGCGCCAGCCGGTCGGCCACCGCCCGGCGGTGTGCCGCGGCGTCGGCGATCCGCCGCTCGGCGGTCGGGTCGGGCATGCTGCGCGGGGCGCCGGCCATTGCCGGGTCGTGCTCGAGATGCACCCTGCGCCGGCAGCGGGTAACCACACCGGCATCGAGCAACACTGGAGCACTCACGCCCCCGAGCGTAGGTGGCACCCCTGACGAACCTCAGCCCGCAGTAGCCTCGAACCCGCGAGTATCACCGTTTTCGC
>DASSUA010000648.1:0-2349 GCA_035707525.1 Pseudonocardiaceae bacterium | reverse complement strand
CCAGTGGCGCCGCGGTGACCGCGACGGCCGCGCCGTCGCCGAGCGGCCCGACCGCCAGCCCCCACGGCACGTACAGCGCGATCGAGGCGACCTCCGCGCCGAAGCCGGCCACCGAGGTCACCGTCGCCCGGGCCGGGCCGCGTACGGCGGCCTGCAGCCGCGCGTCGGCCACGACCGTCGCGTGCTGCCAGGCGCCGTAGCCGGCGGCGACCAGCAGCACGCCCCACGGCGAGCCGGACAGCGCGCCGGCGACGATCGCGAGCGCACCAACGGTGGTGGCCAGGCCCACGGTGCGGCCGCGCAACGGCCAGCCGGCGGACGCCCCACCCGCGAGCTGGCCGGCCGCGATAACGACGATGAGCAGCGGCACGACGGTCGTCGCGGCCCCGGTGTGCTCGGCGAGCAGGGGGAAGAACTCGTCCATCGCGCCGAAACCGGGTAGCAGCGCGGCGATCAGCACCAGCCGCCGCACCCGGCGCACCCGTACCGCCTCCGACCAGCCCGCGCGCAGCATGCCGAACCAGGCCCGCAGGCCGAACCCGTCGGCGCTGGCCACCTTGGGCTGGCGCGGGAAGCTCAGGCCCACCAGACCGCCGGCGACGGCGGCCAGCACGCTCGCCACCCCGGCCGCCCGGTAGCCACCGAGGGCGAACAGTGGCGAGGCGCAGGCCGTTGCGACGATCATCCCGGCGATCGCCGACGTGTAGGCCGCCGATGACAGCCGCTGGTAGCCGCCCTCGGCGCCGAGCGCCGCCAGCTCGTCGTACACCAGCGCCTCGATCGTGCCGGACTGCAGCGCGCTGCCGGCCGCCCACAGCACGAAGCCGAGCGCGAAAATCCAGTAGCCGGGCGCGAACACCCACAGCCCGAAGCCGAGGGCGTGCAGCAGGCCGCCGGCGAACAGCAGCGCACGCCGCGACACGACGTCGGCGAGCGCGCCCGTCGGCACCTCGAGCGCGAGCGAGGCCGCCGACCACAGCACGAACAGTGAGGCGATCTGGCCACCGGTCAGGCCGCTGTCGGCGAACAGCAGCGCGTACAGCGGATACAACGGGACCAGGTCGGACAGCGCGCTGAACACGCAGTACCGAACCGAGATGCCGCGAACGCCGGATCAAGTCACGGCGGCGATGCTACCGGCGCGGGGTGAGCCTGCTCACCTCACTTTCGTGGCCCCGGAGGGCGACGGATACGCTCCCGCCTGATCAACGGGCGACCGCCTGTCGAGGAGGACCTTCCCGCCATGGCCACCCCCGATGAGCTGCCAGCCGCCGGCCGGCCGGCGCGGCTCGCGATCGGTGTGGTGTCCGCCGGCCGGGTCGGTGCCGTGCTTGGTGCCGCCCTGACCAGGGCCGGGCATGTGGTGATCGCGACGTCCGGCGTTTCCCGGGCCTCGGTGCGGCGCGCGGAGGAACTGCTGGCCGGCAGCCCGCTGCTGCCACCGGACGAGGTGGTCCGGCTCGCCGACCTCGTGCTGCTCGCGGTGCCGGACGACGTGCTGCCCGGGCTGGTGCGCGGGCTGGCCGGGGCCGGCGAGTTCCGCGCCGGCCAGATCGTGGCGCATACGTGCGGGGCGCACGGCGTGTCGGTGCTGGAGCCGGCCGTGCGGCTCGGTGTGCTCCCGCTCGCGCTGCACCCGGTGATGACGTTCACCGGCCGGGCCGAGGACGTGGCCAGGCTCGCCGCCTGCAGCTTCGGGGTGACCGCAGCGGACGAGCCGGGCTGGAGCGTCGCTGAGGCGCTCGTCGTCGAGATGGGCGCCGAACCGGTACGCGTCCCGGAGAGCGCCCGCCCGCTGTACCACGCGGCGCTCGCGCACGGCGCGAACCACCTCGCCGCGCTCGTCGCCGACGCCGCCGACGTGCTGCGCAGGGCCGGCATCGGGTCGGCCGAGCGGATGCTCGGCCCGCTGCTGTCGGCCGCGCTCGACAACACCCTGCGCCACGGCGACCGCGCGCTCACCGGGCCGGTGTCCCGCGGCGACGTCGACACCGTGCGGGTGCACCGGCGGGTGATCGCCGAGCGGATGCCGGAGCTGACCGACGCCTACCGCGCGCTCGCCGAGCGCACCGCGCACCGCGCCGCGGCCGCCGGCCTGATCGACTCGGCCGCCGCGACGGCGGTGCTCGCGGCTCTGCTGGAGGAGCCAGGGCGATGACCAGAACCACCGGCTTCGTCGCCGGTCAGCTGACCATGCACAGCTCCGCCGGGGCGCTGCGCCCGGTCACGCGCGCGCTGCGCTCGACCGGCCGGCGGATCACCCTGGTGCCCACGATGGGAGCCCTGCACGAGGGGCACCGCGAGCTGATCAGGCGCGCCCGCCGGATCCCGAACACGGTCACGGTCGTC
>DASSUA010000647.1:0-5368 GCA_035707525.1 Pseudonocardiaceae bacterium | reverse complement strand
CGTCCGCGGCATCCGCGGCGTCCAGCCGATGCGACCGGGCCACCGCCCAGACCATGTTTCCGAACCGGGCCACCAGCTGCCGCCACGCGTGCTGGTCGTTGGCACCGGCACGCTCGATCAGATCGGTCAACAGCGGAGCATTGTCCACCCGGTCCTCCCTGCCGGTAACGCCACGCGCATGAACTACAGGCGTTGACCGTACCCCGGGCGGCCCGGTTGGGGTGAATACGCCGGTCATGGCGGTCATGGCGTGGCCGGTACCGGGAAGGCCGCCTTCACCAGGGATACCGCCTCCTCGATGCCGGCGCCGGCGCGGCACCGGTTGGCGATCTCGGCCGCGATCAGCGGGGCGGCGAAGGACGTGCCGCTCCACCTGGCAAAGCCGTAGTCGCGGGTCTCGGTGTCCGGCGCGGAACGCCCGCCGGCCTGCAGGTTCACGAAGCTCGAGACGACGTCGACGCCGAGCGCCGCCACGTCGACCCAGGAACCCCGGTTGGAGAACTCGGCCAGCCGACCGTCCGCCCCGGTGGCGGCGACGCCGACGACCTCCGGCAGCGCGGCCGGCCAGAACTTGCGGTCGGTGGCCTGGTTGCCCGCGGCGGCGACGACTATCGCGTTTTGGTACTTGTTGATCTCGCGGCGGACCAGCGGCGGGCACTCGTTGTCGGCGGTGTGGCAGCCGGACGCGAGCACGACGATGTCGAGGTGGCTGCCGCGGCGGGCTGCCAGGTGGCGGGCCCGGCGCAGGCCGGCGACGACGGTGACGTCGTCGGTGAGCCCGAGCGAGGACAGCACCCGGCGGTGCCGCAGCACCACGCCGGGTGCGCGTTGCAGCACGATCCCGGCGATGAAGGTGCCGTGGCCGGCCTGCCGGTCCTGACCGTCGAGGCCGTCGCTGTCGAGCCGCTCGGGCGAGAGCCCCCATTCGGACAGCCACGGGCGGCCGGTGAACCACGGGTGCGGGTCCAGGCCGGAGTCGAGCACCAGCACCGAGACGGCCGGATCCCAAAACTCCTGCGCGGGGGGCGGCACGGCGGGCACCTGGCCCGGGTCCGAGCCGGTGCCGAACATGATCGGGGTCCCGAACATGATGGGGGTGCCGAACATGATCGGCGTGCCGACCCACGTCGAGCTGCCGATGTGCACGTGGTTGGCCGAGACCGACATGCGCAGCGCCTGGTCACGCCATTCCGGATCGTCGATCATGCCGAGCGCCGCGGAGCCGTTGAGCGAGGTCGACGCCTCCATCGCGATCTCGACGCTGCGCTCGCGCTCGGACTCGCGCAGCCGCAGCCGGGCCAGCCGCAGGTCCTCGCGCAGATCCTCCTCGCGCGTGGGCTCGAGCCAGGCGCCGAGCCGCTCGGTCACCGCGGAGTACGCGTGGTCGCCCACCACGAGCTCACCGGAGCGCACAAGGCACTCGCCGGGCCCACCCGGGTCATGCAGCATCAGATCGGGCACGTGGCGACGCCACCTGTCGACGAGTTCGTCGAGTGCGACCGAGTCGACCGTCGAGCGGATCGGCTCCACCGGCTCAACCATGAGCCCTCCCCTGCCTGGACACACGTGTCGTCGAAATGATCCGCCGACCCGCCGTCCTGATACGTCAACTTGACCCCAATCACACGGTCGTCACAGCCAACTCACAGCAAGCCCGGTGTATCTGGACGCGCCGAGGGCGCCTCTACCCCAACAGCGGCCGATGCTGAGTTGGTCGCCGGGTCCTCCGTCGCTCCGAGGGGCAGCAACGGCGGGTCCACAGCGGCGAGTGACGGCGCCGCGTGGGAGTGGGGTAGCGGGTGTGCCGCCCGGCGGCGGGGTGAGGCGGCCGGCGGGACGCCCGCGGGGGGACCTGGGCGGTCCCGGTGGAGTCAGGGAGCGGCTCCACCGGGGACCGCCCAGCCTTCTGTCCAGGGCCGATAGCGCCACGTGGCCGTCTTTCAGGGTGGGTATCACAGAGCGGCTCTCGACATCTGTGCTAGTGAAAGCGGCTGTGTCCGCGGACACGTCCAGGGCGCCGCCGCACGACCTAGAGATAGGTAGGAGCGATCGTGTTCCCCGCGCCGTACAACGAGCTGACCCACCGCCACCTCGCCATGCTGAGGGCGGTCGGCGCGGGCCGCTGCGAACTGTCGTGCAGCTGCGAACCCGATCTGTTCATCGATGGCCGCACCAGCTGCGACCAGTTGGCCGCGCGCCTGCTGGCGAAGCTGGGCCTGATCAAGCCGGCGGCGTCGGGAACGCTGGGACAGCGGGTGCCGGCGGAGCTGACGCAGGCCGGTCACGACCTGCTGGAGCTGGCCCGCCGTCATAACGGCGACCCGAGCGGCCTGGCCGACGCGGCCTGAGCGAGCGGTTGCGGATCAGGCGGGGTCACGGCGCAGCAGGGCGATGCCGGCCCGCGCCGCGCCGTCGCCTTGCAGCGGCACGGGCCGGCATCGCTGACCGATCGGCTCAACCAGCTCGATCGGACCGGGGAGCGGTGCTTGTGTCCTGGTGGCTTTCCCAACCCTGCCACCAGCTGGAAATGCGTTGCTGTTATTGTCTGGACGCTAGTCCCAGGTCCATATCCGGGCGTTCGTTTCCGCAGTCCAGGCGCTTGTCCAGGGTTCGCTGTCGACCTTTCCGAGGTAGCAGTGATGACAGCCGGCCAGGCGGACCGAAAGAGGCGCGAAATAGTCGTTCCCACGTCCGGACTCCGGTTGTACCAGTCGTGGGCGCAGCTGTGCACGCCGGCGCCGGCAGCTGGCTTTGCCGAGATACCGCACGACGTGAGCTCCTCTCATAGTCGCAACTGTGGATCTTCGGTGGCGCCGGCTCGTTGTTGGCGATGCAGCCCCGAAGTGCTTGTATAGGGCCTTGGTGGTTTGTCCGGCACGGGTTGACAAACAACTCCGTACAACCATGGGGGTGGGGTGGCCCGGCGGCAGCGGCCGATTGATCCGGACGCAGGTGCGGTTCAGCGGTTTGCGTTGAATCTTCGACAACTTCGTGAACAGGCTGGTAATCCCACATACCGGCAGCTGGCCGCGCGAGCCGGCTATTCGGTTTCCACACTGGCCGAGGCGGCCGGTGGTCGCCGGTTCCCGTCGTTGCCGGTGACGTTGACCTTCGTCGAGGCGTGCGGCGGGGACAGCGCCGCGTGGCGCGAGCACTGGCACCGGGTCGCCGCGCAGCTCTCGTCGAGCGCCCGGGCCGACGAGCGGGAGACGCCGTCACCGACGCTCGTACCGCGGCAGCTGCCGGCCGTCTCCGGACACTTCGTCGGTCGTGAGCGCGAACTGGCGGCGCTGGACCAGCTGGCCGTGGCGAGCAGCCGGTTCAGCGCTGCGGCCGCGATCGCCATCTCGCCGATCACCGGCCCGCCGGGCGTCGGCAAGACCACGATGGCGCTGCACTGGGCGCACCGGGCGGCGTCGAGGTTCCCCGACGGCCAGCTGTATGTGAACCTGCGCGGGTTCGACCAGGGCGGGTCGCCGATGGACCCGGCCGACGCGATCGGCGGCTTCCTCGAGGCGTTCGGCCTGCCACCGGAGCGGATCCCGGTCAGCCTGGACGCCCGAGCCGCCCTGTACCGCAGCCTGCTCGCGGGCCGGCGGGTGCTGCTGGTGCTGGACAACGCCGCCGACACCGAGCAGGTCCGCCCGCTGCTTCCCGGCGGCTCCACCTGCCTTGTCCTGGTGACCAGCCGGCGGCGGCTGTCGGGCCTGGTGGTCACCGAGGGCGCCCACCCGATCAGCGTCGACGTGTTCACCCCCGCCGAGGCGTGGCAACTGCTGGCCGTGCGCCTGGGCCGGGAGCGGGTGCAGGCCGAGCGGGCGGCGGTCGAGGAGATCATCGCCCGCTGCGCACGGCTGCCGCTGGCGCTCAACATCGTCGCCGCGCGCGCCGCCGCCCACCCGGACTTCACCGTCGCCGCCCTGGCCGAACAGCTGCGGGACGTCGGCGACGGGCTGGACGCCTTCACCGAGGGCGATCGGGAGGCCGACATCCGTGCCGTGTTCTCGTGGTCCTACCGCGCCCTGCACCCCGGCGCGGCGAGGCTGTTCCGGCTGGTCGGCCTGCACCCCGGCCCCGACCTCACCGCGCCGGCGGCGGCCAGCCTGGCCGGTCTGCCGGTCGCGCGGGTGCGCCCGCTGATCGCCGAGCTGGCCCGCGTTCACCTGCTCACCGAGCACACCCCGGGCCGGTACGCCTGTCACGACCTGCTGCGCACCTACGCCACCGAGCTCGCCGACCTCCACGACAGCGCGGCCGAGCGCCGGGCGGCGTGCCATCGCGTCCTCGACCATTACCTGCACAGCGCGAACGCGGCGGCCCTGCTGCTGGAGCCGCACCGTCACCCGATCGCCCTCGCCACCGCCGAGCCTGGTGTCACCCCCGAGCGGCTGGCCGGCGACGCGCGAGCGCTGGCCTGGTGCGCCGCCGAACGCCGGGTGCTGCTGGCCGCCATCCAGCAGGCCGCGAGCGCCGGGTTCGACGGCCACGCCTGGCGACTGGCCTGGACGCTGGCGACCGCCCTGCAGCGGCAGGGCCGGTGGCACGACCTGCTCGCCAGCCAGCAAACCGCGCTCGCCGCCGCCCAGCGCCAGGGTGACCGGGCCGGGCAGGCCCACACCCACCGGGGCCTGGCCCGTGCCTACACCTGGCAGGGCCGCTACCAGGACGCGTGCACCCATTTGCGCCGCGCCATCGACCTGCACGGCGAGCTCGGCGACCACACCGGGCAGGCGCACGCGCACCGCGGCCTGGCCCGGGTGCTCGGCTTGCAGGGCCAGCACCTCGAAGCGATCGACCATACCGACCGGGCACTGAAGCTGTACGAGGCCGCCGGGCACCTGCTCGGGCAGGCCAACTCGCTCAACGCGATCGGCTGGTACCACGTGCAGCTGGGCCATCACGAGCGCGCCCTCGCCGACTGCGAGCGCGCTCTCGCCCTGCACCAGCAGATCGGCGACCGCCACGGCGAGGCCCTGACCTGGGACAGCATTGGCTTCGCCAACCACCATCTAGGCAACCACCGGCGGGCCATCGAGTGCTACCAGCGCGCCATCCAGCTGTACCGAACGGCGTCCGACCGCTACGAGGAGGCCGCGACCCTGGGCCGCCTGGCCGAGACCCACCACGCCGCCGGCGACGGCGACGCGGCCAGGCGCACCGGGCGGCAGGCCCTGACCATCCTCGACGAGCTCCAGCACGCCAATGCCGACCAGCTCCGCCGGCGGCTGGCCGAGTTCGGCCGCAGCTGACTACGGCAGCTCGCCGTCCAGGCTGCCCGGCACCAGGTCGTCGGCATCGTCGCGCATCGCCTCGATCGCGGTCGTGCGGGCGGCCAGGATATGGGCGCGCATGACCGACTCGGCCCACT
>DASSUA010000646.1:0-5679 GCA_035707525.1 Pseudonocardiaceae bacterium | reverse complement strand
ATCGCGACCCTGGCCTCCTCACCCTTGTGGTGGGCGACCTTGACCAGCTCGCGGCGGCGCTCCTCGGAAAGGTGGGGCACGACCACGCGGATGATCGTGCCGTCGTTGGTCGGGTTGACGCCCAGGTCAGAGTTGCGGATCGCCTTCTCCATCTTGCCGAGCTGGCTCGGGTCGTACGGCTTGATGATCACCATGCGGGCTTCCGGCACGTTGATCGAGGCGATCTCGATGAGCGGGGTGGGCGTGTTGTAGTAGTCGATCGTGATGCCGCTGAACATGCCGGGGTTGGCCCGGCCGGTTCGGATCGTGGCAAGGTCGTCCTTGGCGACCGCGACCGCCTTCTCCATCTTTTCCTCGGCTTCGAAGAGGGTCTCCTCGATCACGGCTGCTCCTAGTTCACTCCATTGACCGGCGGCGGTGTGCTGACCAGTGTCCCGATCCTCTCACCACGCACCACTCGGGCAATGTTGCCCTCGGTCAGAAGATCGAACACGATGATCGGCATATTGTTGTCCATGCACAGGCTGAACGCGGTCGCGTCCGCCACCTGCAGCCCGCGCTCCAGGACCTCGCGGTGGCTGATGTGGTCGAACCGGGTGGCCGTCGGGTCGACCTTCGGGTCGGCTGTGTAGACGCCGTCGACAGACTTGGCCAGCAGCACGACCTCGCAGCCGATCTCCAGGGCGCGCTGCGCCGCGGTGGTATCGGTGGAGAAGTACGGCATCCCGGCACCGCCGCCGAAGATCACCACCCGGCCCTTCTCCAGGTGTCGGATCGCCCTGCGCGGAATGTAGGGCTCGGCCACCTGGCCCATGGTGATCGCCGTCTGCACCCTCGTGTCGAGGCTGTAGCCGCGCTCGAGGGAATCCTGCAGCGCCAGGCAGTTCATGACCGTGCCGAGCATGCCCATGTAGTCGGCCCTCGAACGGTCCATGCCGCGCTGCTGCAGCTCCTCGCCGCGGAAGAAGTTGCCGCCGCCGATGACGACGGCAACCTGCACCCCGGTGCGGACCACCTCGGCGATCTGCCTCGCGACGGTCTGCACGACGTCGGGGTCGACCCCGACCCTGCCGCCGCCGAACATCTCGCCGCCGAGCTTGAGCAGCACCCGGCGAAAGCCCGTCTGCCGCGGTCCGCGTACGCCGCCGATGGCACTGCCGACCTGGAAGGCCCGATCCGGGTGGTCTTGATCAGGGTGGTCTTGATCAGGGTGGTCGCTCGCGGGTTCGATGGTCTGCTCGGTCCGCTCGCCCACCTAAACCCTCCAGGTTGCACCGCGCCGGAAGCAGCACCATATCGGCAGCGGAGAGGTCATGACTACGAGTGACCGACCTCGAAGCGTGCGAACCTGCGCACGTTCACCCCGGCGGCGTCGAGCACCGCCTTGACGGTCTTCTTGTTGTCCTGGACGGAGGCCTGCTCGAGCAGGACGACGTCCTTGAAGAAACCGTTGACGCGACCCTCGATGATCTTGGGCAGGGCCTGCTCCGGCTTGCCCTCCTCGCGCGCGGTTTCCTCGGCGATGCGCCGCTCGTTGGCCAGCAGGTCCTCGGGGACCTCGTCACGCTTGACGAAGCGCGGGCGCATGGCCGCGATCTGCATGGCCGCGGCGCGGGCGGCCTCGGTGTCCTGGCCGTCGTACTCGACGAGCACGCCGACCGCCGGCGGCAGGTCGGAGGAGCGCCGGTGCAGGTAGGTGGCCACCTGGCCGTCGAAGTTCACGACGCGGCGCAGCTCGAGCTTCTCGCCGATCTTCGCCGACAGCTCGGCGATCGCCTCGCCGACCGTGCGGCCGTCGAGCCCGGCCGCCTTAAGCTGCTCGGGGTCGGTCGCGCCGACCTGCGTGGCCACGGCCACGACGCGCCGCGCGAGCTGCTGGAACTCCTCGTTCTTGGCAACGAAGTCGGTCTCACAGTTCAGCTCGACCATGACGCCACCGTCGGCGGCGACCAGGCCGTTCGCGGTCGCCCGCTCGGCCCGCTTGCCGACATCCTTGGCGCCCTTGATCCGCAGCAGCTCGACGGCCCGGTCGAAGTCACCGTCGGACTCCGCCAGGGCCTTCTTGCAGTCCAACATGCCGGACCCGGTGAGCTCACGTAGCCGCTTGACGTCGGCGGCGGTGAAGTTCGCCATTGTGCTGGTTCCATCCTTGCGTTGCTGTTCGGGCGGTGCGCACTCGGCGCCCTGGTCAGGCCCCGGTGCGCGCCGCACCTGATTGGGTGGTCTTCGGTGGTCTTCGACGGTCACCGCCGGCTGACCGGCGGCCCCTGGCGGGCCGGCCGGGTGGCAGTTCGAGCCCTGGCCGGCTTACTGGGTCGTGGTTTCCGGGGACGGCGCGCCCGCGGCGGCGCCGGCGAGCAGTTCCTGCTCCCACTCGGCGAGCGGTTCGTCGCTGGCCACGCCGGGTTCGGGCTTCTGGTCGCCCTCCGCGGCCGCGGTGGCCCGGCCGGACCGGGCCATCAGCCCGTCGGCGGCGGCGTCCGCGACGACCCTGGTCAGCAGGGCGGCCGAGCGGATCGCGTCGTCGTTGCCCGGGATCGGGAAGTCCACCTCGTCCGGGTCGCAGTTGGTGTCGAGGATCGCCACGACCGGGATACCCAGCTTGCGGGCCTCGCCGACCGCGATGTGCTCCTTGTTGGTGTCGACGACCCACACCGCGCTCGGCACCTTGGCCATGTCCCGGATGCCGCCCAGGGTCTTCTCGAGCTTGTCCTTCTCCCTGGTGAGCATGAGGACTTCCTTCTTGGTCAGGCCGGCGAACCCGCCGGTCTGCTCCATGGCCTCGAGCTCCTTGAGCCGCTGCAGGCGCTTGTGCACGGTCTGGAAGTTGGTGAGCATGCCGCCCAGCCAGCGCTGGTTCACGAACGGCATGCCGACGCGTCCGGCCTGGGCGGCGATCGCCTCCTGGGCCTGCTTCTTCGTGCCCACGAACAGGATGGTGCCGCCGTGCGCGACCGTCTCCTTGATGAACTCGTAGGCCCGCTCGATGAAGGTCAGCGTCTGCTGAAGGTCAATGATGTAGATGCCGTTGCGCTCGGTGAAGATGAAACGCTTCATCTTGGGGTTCCAGCGCCGGGTCTGATGCCCGAAGTGGGCGCCGGAGTCGAGCAGCTGCTTCATGGTGACGACGGCCATGGCCGGATACGCACCTCGTCGATCTCGGGCGCGCCCCGGGCTTGACCCGTGTGGCGCGCGGGCGGTTAGTCGCGGCGGTCCGGGTCGGGCCACCGCCCTGGTTCCCGCTCGGCGTCCAACCCGAAATACTCAATGGGACCGCTGAACGCCGGGATTGCGGCGGTCGACCGCAACCGGTTTGGGAACGCGAAGTCGGCCCATGCGTGCACGAGCCGCATGAACAGTGTACGCCCTGTGTCCGTCACCCCGAACGCAGCGCTGCCAACCACGGCCGACTTATCCACAACGGCGCAGTTGTCCACAGTTCGATCTTGGCCGGCGGCCGGCGGTGCCGGCGTTGCGCCACGGTAGCCGCATGCGATTCCTGCTCGCGGCCGCGCTCGCCGCCCCGCTCCTGCTGGCTCCCTACGCCGCCGTGCCGACACCCCACGTTCCGACACCCCACGTGCGGACGGTCCACCTGCCGACGCCCCACCTGCGGACGGTCCACCTGCCGACGCCCTACGTGCGGACGGTCCAGTCCGTCGCGGAACCGTGGACACCCGCCGCCGGGTACGGCTGGCCGCTCGCCGGCCGGCCCGAGGTGCTCCGGCCGTTCGAGGCGCCGGCGCACCAGTACGGGCCCGGCCATCGCGGCGTCGATCTCCGAGGCTCGCCCGGCCAGCCGGTCCTCGCCGCCAGCGACGGCACGGTCGCCTTCACCGGCATGGTCGCCGGGCGGCCGGTCGTCTCCGTCGACCATCCCGACGGCCTGCGCACCACGTACGAGCCCGTGACGCCCGCGATGGCCGCCGGGACCAGGGTGCGCAGAGGGGACGTTCTCGGCACCCTGCAGCCCGGCCACGCCGGCTGTCCCGCGGACGCCTGCCTGCACTGGGGCGTTCGCCGCGGCGAGCACTACCTCGACCCGCTGGCGCTGCTGAGGTTGGGCCGGGTGCGCCTGCTGCCGCTTGGATCCTGACCGTGGGCGGCGTGGGCAGCGCAGTGGCGGCAGCGCAGTGGCGGCCCGTCAGGCCCGGGGGTGGGTGCGGTCGTGGACCGCCTTGAGCCGCTCCACGGTGACGTGCGTGTAGGTCTGCGTCGTCGCGAGGGAGGCGTGTCCGAGCAGCTCCTGCACCGTGCGCAGGTCGGCGCCGCCCTCGAGCAGGTGGGTCGCCGCGGAGTGCCGCAGGCCGTGCGGTCCCAGGTCGGCCGCCCCGGGCACCGCTGACACCGCGTCGTGCACCACTCGCCGCGCCGTCCTCGGGTCGAGCCGGCCACCCCGGGCACCGAGGAACACGGCCCTCGGGCTGGTCGAACGCACCAGCGCTGGCCGGCCACCGGCGAGCCACGTCCGAAGCGCCCGCTCTGCCGGCACGCCGAACGGCACCGACCGCTCCTTGCCGCCCTTGCCGAGAACCCGCACCAGGCGTCGCTCGTGGTCGATGTCGTCCAGGTCCAGCCCGCACAGCTCGGAGACCCGCACCCCGGTCGCGTACAGCAGCTCGACGAGCGCGTGATCACGAAGGGCCACCGGGTCGCCCTGCCCCGCGCCGGCCTCACTGGCCCGCATCGCGGCGTCCGCCTGCTCGGGTCGAAGCACGCCGGGCAGCACGCGATGGCGCGTCGGGCTGCTCAGCCTCGGCCCCGGATCGCTTCGCATGAGCCCCCGGCGGGTCGCCCACGCGGTGAAGGTCCGGGCGGCGGCGGCCCGCCTGGCCAGCGTGCTGCGGCTCGCGCCGTCGGCGAGCTGAGCCGCCAGCCAGCGCCGCAGCAGCGCCAGGTTGATCGCCTCCACCCCGGCGGCGACGCCCTGCTCGGCCACCACCCGCTGCAGCAAAGCGCCGATGTCGCCCAGGTACGCGCGGATCGTGTGCTTCGACCGCCCCCGCTCGGCGCTCAGGTGCCGCCGGTACTCATCGAGCACGTCGACCAGATGCACCGGCAACCCGGCCGCTAACGGAGTCGGCAACGCGGCGACCACGGGCGTGGGCGACCCTTTGGCGGAGGGCTGCCCTGCGGGACGCGGCGGGGTGGTTGGCGAGGGCATCGGATTGACCTTGTGCCGGTCGGCGTCATACGTCAAGCACCGCCACGCGTTCTCGGCTGCCGGCTCAGCCGCCAGCCGGACTCGCAGCGTTCGGCCAGGCCGCGCTGTTCGAGCATGGGCAGGGCGGCCCGCACCCGGGCGATCGGGACACCCGAGTCCCTCGCCAGCCACTCGGCCGGGCGGCCCGCCCGTGGCCGCAGCGCCTCGTGAACGCGCAGCTCCGCCTGGTCCAGGCCGTCGGTCGGGCGGGCCGGCCGGTCCCTGGTGGTGGCGAGGTCGGTGCCGAGCCGGCCAACGGACTCGGCAACGTCCTCGACGCTGGCGACGAGGGTCGCCTGCTGTGAGCGCAGCAGCTCGTGGCAGCCGATCGACTGGGCCGAGGTGACCGGCCCGGGCACCGCCATGAGCACTCGGCCCAGCGCGACCGCGGTACTCGCCGTGTTGCGGGCGCCGCTTCGCACGCCGGCTTCGACGACGACGGTGCCCTGGCCGAGCGCCGCGATCAGGCGGTTGCG
>DASSUA010000645.1:0-3446 GCA_035707525.1 Pseudonocardiaceae bacterium | reverse complement strand
CGCCGCGAGCAGCTCGTAGGACGCTGCCAGCTCCGCAGCCTGGCCGTGCCCGCTTGCCGCCGCCGTGGCGACCACGTGCCGCAGCAGCAGGCGGTGCTTGACCCGCTGGGCGCGGGCCAGGAACTCGACGGCCGCCGGATCACCGCCGCCGGCCAGACCGTCCAGGACCGCGGCTGGCACGCCGGTCATCGGACCGCTCCCCCGACCCGCGCCAGTTCCGCCGAAACGGCGCCGGCGACGTGGGTGATCAACCGGAAGAGGTCCGTGCAGTACACCGTCGGATTGTGAAAGCCGCGGCCGGGCCGGTACCGGTGGGCGTACAGGCCGGCACCGCACACCCGCCGCACCCGGCACCCGGCACACTCCTGCGCGAGCGCCCGGACACCGCACTGGCGCGCCACGATCGACGGCAGCCGCAGGGCCGCGTCGAACGGGTGGGTCGCGACGTTGAGCCCGGTGCGCGGCGCGCCGTCGAAGGCCACCTTCAGCGAGTCGCCCTGCTCGATGGCGCCGTCGGTCTCGACCACCACGAGTCCGGTAGGCGTGACGCCGACCACCTCCGATCGCGAGACGCCGCCCAGCAGCTGCCGGATGATCTCGTCGAACAACCGCACCGGCGGACCGGCGCCGCAACCGCCGTACCACCGGTCGAACACCGCGACGAGCCACTCGCCGTACGGCGCGTCCGCCGACCGGACGTCCTTGCCCGGTGGTGGCGCCGACCAGGTGCCGTGCGGGAGCAGGAAGTCCAGCCTCGGTGGATCGAATGCCAGCAGGCCCTCGTAGATCTCGACCGGATCGTTGGCGAGGTCGACCGTGCACAGCAGGCCGCCGTACAGCGATCGGAACCGCGGTGACGCCAGCAATCGAAGCGCCCGGCTCACCGCGGCATGGCTGCCGCGCCCGTCCCGGTGCCGGCGATGCCGGTCGTGCGCGGCCGCGGGACCGTCGATGCTGACCCCGAGCCGGACGTCGTACTCGGCGAACAGCCGCAGGAACTCCTCGTCGAGCAGCACCCCGTTGGTCTGCAGCCCGAACCGCACCGGGACCACGGGCTCGAGCGCCGAACGCAGCCGGGCCAGCATCGTCCGCAGCCGCGATTGGCCGGCCAGCAGCGGCTCACCGCCGTGCAGCACCACCTCGACGGAACGCAGCCCATGGCGCTGGGCGTGTTCGGCGATTCTGGCCGCCGTCTTCGTAAGCACGGGCTCGGCCATGGTGCTCGGCCGGTGCCGCCAGCTCTGGTCGGCCTTGGTGTAGACGTAGCAGTAGTCGCAGGCCAGATTGCACCGGCCGTGCACCTTCAACAGGAACTGCCGAAACGGCGTCGGTCGCCAGCCATCGGCGGCGATCGCGTCGAGATCGAGCGTGGCGGGCCACTCCAGCGTCGGGTCGCCCCCGCTGTCCACGCGCCACCACCCCCGCGTCTCAGTCAAGCACACGCGCATGGTCATTTGGCCCGTTTGCGGACGCGGAACGTCCGGGTCGGGCCTTACCGTGCCGCCATGACCAGTGACACCGCACAGGAGGCCGGCGGCCGGGCCGCGGAGCCGGTCACCGCACGGCAGTTCCACTTCAGCAGCGGACTGGACGACTGGCGGGTCGCCGACGGCGGCGCCTGCGCCCACTACCGCACCGACTCGTTCGCCACCGGCGCCCGCCTGGTCCAGGCCATCGCCGAGCTCCCGGGCGACCACGCTCCCGACGTCGACGTGCGGCCCGGCGGCGTCTTCGTGCGCCTGTTCACCACCGCCCCGGCGCCGGACGGGCTCAGCACGCGCGACGTCGAGATGGCCCGGCTCATCTCGGCGGCGGCGAGGCGGCTGGGACTTCGCGCCGAACCGGCGCAGGTGCAGAACGTCGTGGTCGTCATCGACGCCCTCGACATCGCCAAGGTGCTCCCCTTCTGGCGCGCCGTGCTCGGCTACGGCGACCGCGACGGCGGCCCCGTCGAGGAGCTCAACGACCCGAACCGGCGCAAGCCCGTCGTCTGTTTCCAGCAGATGGATGCGCCGCGGGCCCAGCGCAACCGGATCCACCTCGACGTCTGGGTGCCGCACGACGAGGCGCAGGCGCGCGTCGCCGCCGCGGTGGCGGCCGGCGGCCGGATCGTCAGCGAGCGGATGGCGCCGTCCGCGTGGGTGCTGGCCGACCCCGAGGGCAACGAGGCGTGCGTGGCCACCTGGATCGGCACCGACGGCCTCGGCTATCCCTGACCGGCGTGCGTGCCCTGACCGGCGTGCCTGCCCTGACCGGCGTGCGTGCCCTGACCGGCGTGCGTGATCCGGGGCGCAAGCCGCAGGTAGTCGCCATACCTCTGGGCGGCCTCGTCGATCGCTTCCAGCTGCGCGGGCGTCAGGCTTCGATAGGGCCACAGGTCGAAGCGCACGTGGTCGCTGCGATGGTGCGCCGCATCGCGGCGAGCAGTTGGGCGTCGACCAGGGCCATCCCGATCGAGGCCTCCCGCTGCCGCGGCACGTTTCCGGCGGCGTCGAGAACCCAGCGGGAGTCCTGGTAGCCGCGGTAGGTCTCGTCGAGAATCTGCAGCAGGTGACCCGCCGGCCGCTGCGGCGCGGTCGGCGCGTCGCCCGGCGCGTGCCAGAAGGTGCGCCCGTCGTGCTGGAACGACTCGAGCCGGTCGCGCACCTGGTGCAGTCCGGCGCGCACGTCGGTGAGGGTGAGCGTCGCCCAGTAGGCGAGGTCGCGTTCGGTGGCGGGGCCGTGCCCGGTGAAGTAGCGAAGGGCGAGCTCGGCGAGGGCCTCGGGCCTTTCGAGCCGCCGCGGCCGCGGCACGCGCTCGCTCATGAGCGCGTAGGTGTGCTCGCCCGCGTCCAAAGCGCCGCTGCGCAGCACAGTCCCGCTGCAGATCAGACCGTCCAACTCGGCGTGGGCCAGCAGGAGCATCAGCTGCTGCCCGCTGACCTCGACACCCAGCTCGCGCAACGCATGCGCCAGCCGGGTGCGGGTGAGGTGCCCCCGGCGCTCCAATGCCTGGGCGATCGCGGTGACCAATTGGTCGATCGCGCCATCGTCGAGGCCGTGGACGCTTCGCAGCTGCTGGTCGATGGTCCGCCGCACCCGGGGACGGGTCAGCTCCAGCAGCCAGCAGATGTCCTCGGCCAGCACGAAGTGCCACGTCGGGCGCAGCACGTGGGTGCGCACGACCGCGCCCTTGTCCAGCAGCCCCGCCAGCTCGGCCTGATCCGGCCGCTGCGTGCGCGAGGCGACCGCCCAGGCCGCCTGCCCGGCGTTCTCGGCCTGGACGGCCAGCAGCGAACCGACGACCTCGCGCGCCGACTCCGCCTGGGGCGCGACCAGGCGCTGGGTGCGCAACCGCCAACGGGCGATGTCGACGTCGCTCACCATGCCGCCAATCTCCCGCACCGAGCCCGAGCGAAGGGCACCCTGGCTCAACAGGTCATGGCTGGGAGCCCTTCGCTCAACAG